>JBLINE010000030.1:0-7587 GCA_047638895.1 Lysobacterales bacterium | reverse complement strand
GGCATCTTCGGCGTGAGATTGGACAAAACCATCCTGATCTGCAACAGAGGCGTCACCCTGATCAGATTGGACAATACCATCGATAGGACGAATTTCTTCCTTTTCGCCCCTTTCATCCGATGATCCAAATTGTTTATGTTTATCGTCCATAGCTAATAATTACTAAATTTTACCTTTTATTTTGTAAACTATTGATGTTAAATGGTTTACGTTATTTTTGAAAGTTTCTCCCGAAAATTCCCCCTTAATATTAGTTATATATATAATAGTATTAAATTTTATATTTTTCTTATTCATAATATTTATCTCTTATGTGTGTTTTTAAGTGATTTCTGTTTAATATAAACTGGAGCTGGGCACAATTGCAGTGTAGATAAAACCTTATTGATAAGGATATCTAATATTGATTTTTGTTTCGAAGTATATTGCTGTTTTTCTTTCATATGAGTCCTCATAATGATAATTATTCGGGTTAACCATAAAACGAAAACTGCTAGCAAAGAAAGTATAGCATATATATAATAGAGAACAAGTAATTGGGATAACTTTTTTATATACATAACCTTATATGTATCAATTATTTATGTAACTTTTAAAAAAAACTTTATTTTTTAAAATAAATTAATTATCAATAAATACCGTCGACAAATATCACGCTAATTTATGCATAAATACAAAGCGCTTTCCTCATTTGTCGAGGGATAAACGCTTAAAAAAAATTAATGAAAAACATACTACAATAATCCCAATTTACCCGAATAAACACGATACTTAAGAAAATATATTTACCGAATTTAAAATATAACTATTTAAAATACCTACAAAATAAACATTAAAATACAGGCAAAATCAAAATAAATACTATGACTAAAACAAAACACCTAATTTCGCCGTAAACGTCCAATCTGAGGATCTTTTTATTTTGGACATATAATTTACCAGTTTGGACATAACATGGCTTAAAAACAGCCATTCCACGCATTTAAGAGCTATCCTTTCTAATCCCCAGAGAGCATTACTAGCTAAACACAAAAAACACAATAAAATTTAGCATAAACATACAAAAGCGGATATTTACAGTAAGCACCCTATTTTAGTAACCGTTGGCCACTAATAAATCAAATTGGACATTTAATTGCTGATCAATTCAATCATAACTATTATTTTTTAAATAAACCAAAGAATGATTTTATTTTCTTAGATATACTCATTTATTATTTAGCTACTGAGAACCATTCAAAAAGAGATTTTTTTAAGAAAGTTAAGCCATACTTATTACAAAATAGGCCTAAACTTTAAAACCATTTCTTAGTGTTTTATGTGAAAGTGTAAAAGGAAACTCTTGTGATAGGATCATCTTTGGTTAAAATACAACAACTGGAAGAATTTCTAATTGATCTTGTCGGCAGGCTTGATTTAATATTAACTTAAATTATTTCATGCCATTGAATGGATTGTTTTCCATGAAATCAAGGAAGATTGGCCCAGCAACCAAAATCCCTACTACTGGAAAGATGAAAAGAAGTAATGGGATGAGCATTTTCATAGGCGCTTTAAGAGCAATTTGTTCACCACGCCGATACCGTGATATACGCATATCTTCAGAAAGAATATTTAAAGCATCTGTCACAGACGTACCCATTTTATCCGCTTGAATCAAGGTTCTGGCAAATGTTGATAAATCAGGTAAATCATACCTGCGTGCAAGATCTTTAATAGCATCTCGTCGCGTCTTACCAACATTAATCTCTTGTAGCATGATATTAAATTCGTCTACAACAACCGACGGGCTAGACTTCTGAACAACCCATTTAAGTGCTAACATAAAATCAAGTCCCGCATTAACACACAACGCCAACAAATCAATCGCATCGGGCAACTCTTTAATCATTTCATTCTTAACGCGCTTAATCTTACCCTTAAGCCAAAACTCAGGAAGCATGTAGCCTACAGCTATAGACATAACAATCCAAAAGAAAATCATATCTGCGTTAATCGATGGATACAATATAAGAGCCACGGCAACAATACCAATTTCTTTAATCAAGAAAAACTCATCTGGGTTGAGGTTAACATGCCCCACCGCAAGATCTTTTAAAATCCTATCACGCAATGCCCCTTTACATATGGGCCTATTAATTTTTGCAAAATTTCCTATAAATATACGCAATACATGTTTTTTGGCCTTCTCATCTGATTCTCTTTCCCCCATAGAACCTAGCGTCGGCCTTAATTCTTTACCAGGGAAAACCATCCCCATAATAAAGAAGAATATACTAAGATAGACACATGCGAATATTATAAATAGCATTGTTAATTAATAATCCTTAAACGTACTGATTTTAATAATCATAAACGCACCCAAAACCCACAAAATAGCGGCAACAATAAGCATCTTTTGCCCCGTCGGTGATGTTAACATATGATCGAAAATACGGCGATTTGATGTGAAAATAATAAAAATAAACCCAATTGGTAATAACGTTAAAACCACTCCTTGAATTTTACCCTGAATAGTTAACGTATCAATGTTTTGCTGAATTTTCTTTGTCTCACGAATATTTGTAATAATTCTACTGAAGATAACGGGTAAGTTCCCTCCCGTCTCACGCGCCAAAAGAATAGAGGTATTCATTTGTTGTAGCGCCGATGACGGCATTCTAGAATAAAGATGGTTTAAAGCCTCTTCTAGAGATACTCCCATTTTATTCTCACCCAAGACAATTGAAAATTCTCGGCGGATAGGATCTGGCATTTCTTCAACCACAGATTCAACCGCTTGAATCAAACTTAAACCCCCACGAAAAGAACTAGACATAATCATTAGAGCATCGACTAATTGATCATGGAATTTACGTATGGTTTTTTTCTTTAAGAAATTAATATAAAGGGATGGTATAATAAGTCCAGCAACAAAACCCGCCACCGTAGCTGGTAATTTAAATGCCCCTGGGATAAGTATGAACAACAAAAGTGCCAAACCAAGAGGTGCTAGAATCAGCATTTGTACTATTTTTTGTGCCTCTTTTTTAGGGAGAACACCCTCCATTCTCCCTGCTATACTATTTTTTCTTCTTTTATTATACACAACAGCGCTCTGTGCTGTCACAGGAATTAGCATATAACAGATAAAAGATGTTGTTATAAATATGAGGAATAATGTAATGAAAAGCATATAGTTACAAAAGTAAATTTCTTATAAAGGTTAATCTGCAACACCATTATAACGACTTTTTTAAATTACGCACGCATTAGGATGGATTTTTTTTCTAAACTATAATTTAACGATCACAGGCATCACTCTGACATAGACTACTAATACAGTGCTGACATGTGGCGTTTGTAGATGTCAATTTATTACAATGGCACTGAATTCTATCAAAACACCCTTCGTCATACCAAGTATTGGTGTACACATAATCAAATTTACAACTCCATGTCTCCTTTGGATCATATAGCCGCCCAAACCCTATACCATCTCCTGAAGACTTCCACCGTCCAGAAATAGCCCGCACAATATATTTTTGGAAAATAATAAGTGCCCCAATAATAACAATAATCAACATTATATATTCAATTACTGCTTGCCCATTTTTTGCTTTGCGTATTTGCAACATAGTTACACCTTATTAATATTTCTTAGAATGAACATACCTGATCACCTGGACAATGATCTTTACATTCAACAAATTGAAAGCTCATTCCTTTATGTGCCCCGCCGTGATAATAATATTGTGCACATGTTTCACTTACAACCCCTAAGGATAATAACTGCACCATATCATTCCAACACTTTTTAAGTGTAACATCATAGCCAGTAATGTTACCTTTTTCATCATATTCTTTTATCATCTGTTCATTAAGTATAAATCCCCCTTCATACGCATTCTTAAACAAGTCAGAATCCTCAAAAGTACCTATAAGTGTACTACCACCCTTTCCAGTAACAGCATCTTTACAAAAACCTCCCGGGAATAAGCTATAATCACTTAATCCCTGCACAATGGCGTCTTCGTTGTTCCCTCCTCTAAGTTTACTCCGCTCAGGATGTGTTTTGCGAAAATCCCAAATTGGAACGCCATTCGGGAATTTTAAGATATTGCGTGCACCACTCTCATTGTTCTTCGGCGAGTCATAGCGCGTCACACGCATTTTCACAACCCCTGTTGTATTAATCAATTCATAACATCGTGTAGATCCAAAAAGTCCTTTTGTATAGGAATGTACTTTTGGCCATGGATGCGCTTTACTTTTAATTTTCTGCGATTGACTACACGCCTTATCACAGCGCCCAGGAATACGCCCATCAACACGAACAACATGCCAAGAAGCCTCCTCCTTAGCTTGATCAAATTTTGGCTTATCTTGCCATGCATAAATAACCTGATAAGGCAACGGCACCTTATTCTCATCATCTAAATCCTTACGCGCCTGCAGTAAGTCCGCAAAAGCACCATTTACTTTTTCACCAGGATGTCTATCCTCTAAATTTAAAAAGGCATCAAGCTTCACTTCAGCCGTACCTAAGAAAACCTTTATATCGCTTAATTGATCCAATATATTTGTCAAAAATTCCGACCTATGTTTAAACTTGCCCACTTGGATCGCTGCCTCAAATGCACTTTGCCGTGTCTTATCAATCCAATTTTGCTGACCCCCTAAAGAAACATCTTGCTCATGATGTGGCACACACCCACCATTAATTGCCTCAATTTCTGCGAGCACCTGTTCAATATTCGTTGGGCTAGGTGAGATATATTGAGGTGGTGGGCCTTGTGGAGTTAAAATTATTGGATTACGAGCTGCGTCTATTATTGAATTACCAAAGGCATCTACTAATACTAGATTACCAGCTGGGGTTAAGGCTACCCTACCCAATGAGTCTAATCGAATTACAGGTAGTGTAGGTATTGGATTACCAGTTATTTGGTCTAATACAAATGTTTGTCCTGGCGGTAAAATTATTGGATTATTAGTTGCTCTATCTATAATTGGCCTATTGAATGCATCTACTAAAATTACTGGTGGTTGCGGTGCAGGTACTAGATTACCAGTTACTGGGTCTAATACAAATGTTTGTCCTGGCGGTAAAATTATTGGATTATTAGTTGCTCTATCTATAATTGGCCTATCGAATGCATCTACTAGAATTACTGGTGATGGCTCTGGGGATGATAAATCTAAAGTAACACTTTGACAAGAGAAAGCCAATGGAACAGGCTCAGGAGCACTATCATAAAAACACTTTAACAATCCTCTTAAGCGCCCCTCATGCCCAGACACCGCGGTTGTCATAAGTCCTGCTGGATTATAACCTTCAACTAAAGATCGTGGTAAATTACTGCACGCTGCTGCAGAACATGTTAATGCGCAATGTTCAAATTTTGATGCATTCCCTTCTATAGTGCCATCTACCATATTTAAAGGTAATGATCCATTTTCCATCCCAGTAAACAACTCACCCTCGCCTGAAAAAGTGGCTCCTGATTTATTTGACGCATTCCAATCTAGGCAAGCCTTAACATCTTCCATATCTCCAACAACTCCATTCACATTAACATCATAAGTATCACTCTCAAGAATGCCTTTCACAGTAACATCATAAGGATCACCATTAATAAAGTGACCTGTATTCGTTGGTGTTGCATTTGGAACACACCATGCCGTATTATTTTTTGTATAAGATGTTTGTTCCCATTGCTCAAAACGTGTTTGTAAAAATTTTATTTTTTTATGCACCATATGGAACATGCCGTCAATAAGTGCCCCTGTATGATCTTGATTATCACAATTAAAACAATTATCCTTAGCTGCATTTGGTATAGGTTCAAACCATTGAGCGGCAGTATCATACCAATCTGCAAGTCCTATAAAAAGAGCTTCATCAGAGTTTTTAAGTAACGCCTCAACAAACACGACAAAATCTCTCAACCCATAGACAACATCATCTATAACATCTTCGTTAAAATCAAACCTGAAAGGATCCCTCTCCTCTAACTCGCTACAAACACAATCAACAGACATAGGATTACCATTTTTATCTCGTACCGTACAATTTCCTATTTTATGCTTAGTACATTCTTCGTTGTATGGGTAATCATCACTTATTGTTGGTGTTGAACAATAACGATCGGTTCCTGGCTTCCAAAATCCCTTCTGAGGGATATTTCCATTGTCTGCTTCTTGTGCACAATCAGAAGGATTAGCAATGATAATAGCTGAGCCGTCGGCAGCTAAGGCGGTAACCAAATCAATGTGTGCAACGCTAGGTTGGAAATTAGCTGAACTGCCAGTTTTATCATTATCTACGTACGGTTTCACGTCAATCCGTGGCCCGTATACAATCAAATTACCAGCAAGTTCTGCTGTCGCAACATGATACGGATTAATCGGGAGAATAAGATCATTATACAAAGGAAAACCCACCATAAACGGATATTCTAAATCCCAATCACTATTACATTTTAACGCTATCTCAGCCTGTTCATTATCCACCCAATAACAAGCCTCTCCTTTAATCACAGGTTTAGAAAGCTCAGTTTTAACTTCTGATAAATCGAGTTTCCAATTATTTATTTTATGAAATAACGAATACATTCCTCTTTCTTTATCTGTATCAAATAACCCTGTTGCATCCCATACACTAAATTTATTTGAAGGGTCATCATTTTGATTAAGAACAACCTCATCAATCGGAGCCGTACGTGAGGCTTCTTTTCTTAAGAATTGTTTATTTTCATCATCAACACCAATCTCTTCGCGTAAAGAAACAGTAGTATTCATTGGATCCTCAAAGGCTTGATCATAAACATATGGATAGTCCCACCGATATGGACTATGCGTTGAACACTCTGTAGAAATGCCACATTCTGTATCATCTCCAGTGTCACAACACTCAGGCCTTATATTTACACGATTATCTAATGGATCACTATCATCTTGTATCGGATTAGGTACAGTTTCTGGTAAACAACAAGGGTTGCAGACCGATGGCATAAAGTCAGTAGGAGTTGCTACATCAAACTTACACATGTCTAACCTGTGAATAGGATCTGTTAACCTCCAGTCCTCTGCTTTGCATAAACCCTCAGCTATACACTTATCATCACATATACCACTACTTTCTAGACACGCGTCATTTGGACAGTCTTCTCCAAAAGTTAAACATCTTAGTTTTGCTATAAAACTTTTAATTTTCTCATTATTTGGTTTTGGAATAGTAGCTACCCGCTTCCCATAATAATGTGCAAATCTTCCTATAGAATCTGTTTTTTCCGCTCCCTCCAAATGAAAAACACCATCTTGATCATCATCATAAAAATCAAGCACTTTTCCAGGATCTGTTACAGCTTGTTGTAATGCTGTTGAAATACCAGTTTCTAAAAACCGATCCCGTTGACTCAGCGAAACTGTCATTGTTTTATTCCACATTGCTGTAATGCCTGGTTGCACTACCGTAGCATCAATAATAATGGTTGCCACCGAAAGGGTAACAGTAGCTACAGTTAAAGCAAGTGCCCATCCCACGCATGTCCCACCACATATAAAAATAGATGCAATAGCGATAAAAAACAACAAAAAGATTTT
>JBLINE010000029.1:0-7589 GCA_047638895.1 Lysobacterales bacterium | reverse complement strand
ACTCCCTCGCCCTCTTTGATGCTCAAGCATTCAACAACTAGTTTCTCTCTGTCGGTTCTGGCATTTGCATATTCTGCGTACCAGGTGGCCAGCAGCAACTCATCGCTGCCATTTCTTTTACATCGTTAGTGCCCGGAGCAATAATTTTAACTTCATTTTCCATAGCATTACCTCCTTTCTCATCTTTATTTTTCAATAAAACCTTTAAAGGATTTCTTGAAAATCTAAATTTTCGAAAAAGACATTTGCATCTTTGCAAAATTATTTTAAATCTTTAAAAAATTATAATAGTTTAAACGAATCATAAACTGATTATTTTCTATGAGTATAGGATAAGTTGTTCAACAACATATAGGTTAAAAGGATAATAAACTGACTTTTTTAATTATCAGTTCATCCATTTAATAAAAGAATACAATCACAAACATAACACTCATAAAGAATTATTTGGTGCGCGGGAACTTTAAAATCTATTGAAATTATCTACATATTTTATCAACACATTTTTGAATATACCAATCTTTTATAGTATACGTAGGCATAAATTTGTTAAAAAATTTATTTGTGTTCTTAAAATTACTAGAAACAGCATGGAAACTGGCAGGGTAATAAAGAAAATAGGCAAGTTGATCCTCATAAACAATTTTATGGATCTTTTTGTAAATTTCTATCCGTTTGTTCTTATCTTGAGTTACTTTAGCTACGTTAAAAAGTTCCTCAACTTCTGAATTCTTATAAGGCCACAATTTTCCAAATTGGCTTGAAGAAGAATACCAATGACTGGCCGCATCATAACTATCAAATTTCTCAAACCCAGTGCCCATAAAAAATCGTAGCCAAGCCTGAGGTTTATGTTTCTCTAAATATTCCGGGGTTAATTCATTGTCATCTTGGTATAACAGTACACTTGTTTTTACTCCCACCTCAGAGAGATTCTGACGAATACTTTTTGCAATTAAATTATATTCAGTGTTACTTTGATCAACCAATATCTTTAGCTCAAGACTTTGACCTGATTTCTTTCGTATCCCACGTTCCTTCGCATCAAATCGATCTATGTTATTGCCATTATAATCGGCACCCGCATCCAACCACCCACGATGCATAAGCATCATCTTACCTTTATACGGATCATACTTAAGAGCTTCAACATCCTTATTAAATCCTAAAGCCCCTGGATGAAAAGGCCCTATGCTTTCAAGGCCAGCCGCCGCACTTTTTTCTATAAGCGAAACTTTATCAATACTGAAACCAATAGCTTTTCTAACCTCTTTATCGCGAAAAATAGAATCATTAAGATTATAAACTAGAGCATAATACGATTGATAATTTATTTGATACACATTAAACGCAGAATTATTCTCAATAGCCTTATAATCTTGACGCGAAACAAAATTTACTAAATCTACTTCTCCTCGAAGAAAAGCAGACCATAGATAAGAGTCATTAGCATAAGTTTTGACTATAATCTCGTCTAAATAAGGGCGGCCTTCAAAATAATCAAGATTAGCTTCTAATTTTATTTCGTTTATTTCTCTATCCCAATGTTTAAACTTAAAAGAGCCAGTCCCAATAGGGTTGTAATTAAAACTATTTGAATGTAAATTTTGATTCTCAAGTAAATGCTTAGGAGCTATCTCTCTAACTAATTTGTGTAGTATTAAAGGAAAAGGTCTTTTTAATCTTATTTTTAAAGTATGTTTATCGATAATCTCCCAACTTTCTACAATTTCATTATGTAATCTCCAATGAGACTTATTTTCAGGATCACTAATTCTTTCGTGGGTAAATTTAACATCCTCTGCTGTACATTCTTCTCCATCATGAAAGAAAACATTCTTTCGTAAATAAAAAGTATACTCTAAGCCATCTTTAGAAATTTCCCAATATCTAGCTAGCCCAGGAATAACTTTATTATTACTATCAATCTTAACTAATGAATCAAAAATAAGCTCCATTAGTGCCGCAGAAATGCTATGCGACGTAAGAATTGGATTTATAATTGTCGGCGCATTATAAGTTCCCATAACAAGTGTGCCACCATAAGAATACTTCCGATGGGCTGGTCGATTTTCTTTTGATAATTTGTTATCAGGAAATGTAATACTCTTGGAAGTACGCCACTTACGCGCTTCAATAGGGGTTGGAACCATAACAAGAGAACTAATCATAAACATACTTATTACGCGTTTAAAAATCATTTAGAATTTTACCGACAAGCCGCCTTCAAAATAGCGTTTAGGAAGAGGAAATGAAATGCTGGACCAATATTTGCTATTGGTTAAGTTATGTATATTTAAGAATGTCTCAATATCAACATTCTCTTTTATGTCTTTAAATTCTTTTGTTAGTTTTAAATCAAAAATTGGTTTGCGGTCATTCGGCTGTAAAGATGGGCTTGAGCTAAAGCGATTATAATACCCTGATAAATTAACACCAAAATCATGTTTGTTTTTATAATGAGCGCCGAAGGTGAACTTTTGTCTAGCAATCCCCTGGTTACGCACTCTTTGCCCTGTTACTTTGTTTTTAACATCATTAAACCCTGCACTTGAGTATAAAGTTAAATCTTCCATCACTTTATAATTAAGAAGTACTTCACCACCTTGACGTCTAAACTTTCTAAAATTTTGCTGAACAAACACAAAGTTATTATTATCAAATACTAAACCAATCGCATCACGCACATCCGCACGATAAAAATTAAGATCAACATCAACTGATGAAAATAGATGTGTTTCAAGGCCAATATCATAAGCCACAGAACGTTCTGCTTTTAAATCCGGATTGGCACCTACAAATAAGGCGGCATCATCACTATAAATCCAAAGCAAGGGCGGTGCGTTAAACCCACGAGACACCTTGGCATGAACTAATGTCTCATTCGCATCAGTGAAATGATAGACCACACCAAAGCTAGGACTTGTCTGTGCGCCAAATTGATCATTATGATCATAACGAACTCCCGTTATAAGATCCCAATTATCCAGTTGGAAAGTATGATTCGCATAAGGCGCTTGCATTTTGATATCTTTACTACGGTCTAAAAATTTATTTGATTTAAGTGTATGAAAATCTAAGTCAATACCCATAACCACTAATCCATAATCATGCATATCCATGCTGCCATTAAGACTTAATCCTTTGTACAAATTACTACTAATAGTAGTCGAAACACTTGACCCTGATGACACATTGACAATATCCGTCGTGATCTTTTGATCATTATATTTTAAAGCCGCATGCCACTGATAATCACCTTTATCAACATTAAACTGAAGACTACCATAGCGCGTCTGATACGGCTGAGCTGTGAAATTACTACTTGTCGCTAGTGCATAACGCGCATCAGCTTGATTATAGCCGAACGATCCAACAAGCTTAGCGTCATCACCAACAGGTAGCTGAAGCTTTCCAAATAGCTTCTTTTCTTCCACATCAGAAATAGCCTGAGGGCCATCAGTATCTAAATAACTGCCTGAAACAAAGTAGCCTACATTTTTAACCTTACCTGCTAAATCAAGACTGTTTTTTGTTGTTCCAAACTCAGCGAATGAGCTTGTCAAACTTCCTGTAGGTTGCGCAGAATCACCCACATCTTTGGTGATAACATTTATAACACCACCTAAACTTGAACCCCAAACACTTGAAGCCGCTCCTTTGATAACCTCTATACGTTCAATATGTTCAATAGGTATTTGAGAAGGGTTCGCTTGACCTGAAAGTTGAGTATTAAAAGGAGTACCATCTACCATTAATAAGACTTGTCGAGAACTTGAGCCATTAATCGATAAGGCTGTAGCTTGGCCAAACTGTCCATTTAATTGCACATCAACGGCAGGTATATGCCTAAGAACTTCCCCTAAATCACGGGCAGATGTCTTTTGAATGTCTTCCTTCGTGAATACAGAAACATTCTCAGCAATTTGTTTTTTAGAAGTGGGACTACGGTTGGCCGTGACAATAACAGTTTCTACTTCATGATAAGTAAGTGCATCATTAATTTTAACTTCTTTAACAATAACTATTTCTTGTGCAGAAAGGCATGACACCTTTAGTAGAGTGAAAATAAAAATAATACTTAGAACTTCTCTTATTCTCAGAATTGTATCCTCTGTGATTTGTTAAAAACCTATGGGAAGACTACTAATCTTACACACTTTTTTTATGAAAACAACTAAAATGAAGACATTAAAAAATAGACACATCGAAGATCAATTATTATTCCAGAATTGATTTTAATATTCAACCGGCGAGCAATACCCAATAGTAGAATGCATGCGTTGTCGATTGTAATATATTTCTATATATTCAAATAAAAATTGATCCAATTGATTTTTATTATCTGGACACCAGCCCTGCATTAAATCACTCTTAAGTGTTTTCAAAAATGATTCTGCAACAGCATTATCCCAGCAATTACCTTTACGTCACATGTTTTGTTGCGCTTTGATTAATTCTAATTGATGTCGAAATTCATGACTCGCATATTGAATACCGCGATCAGAATGAATAATCAAACCTTCCCAAGGCATGCGATCAGATACAGCATTTTTAAAAGCTCTCAAAACACAAGAGGTCTGCAGATTTTCACTGGTTGAATAACCTACAATCTTACGTGAATATAAATCAAGAAAGACGGTTAAATAAACCCAACCCATATGCGTCTAAATATAGGTGATGTCTGTAACCCACACTTGATTAATATACTGCGTATTAAAGTCACGTTTAAGCAGGTTATTAGCTATAGGTAGTTTATGTTTTGAATTAGTTGTTACACAGTACTTACGCCCACCTTTTGCTTTTAACCCCAGAGACTTCATCCGCCGAGCTATTAAAGAATCAGATACAGATACCCCATTCTTACGTAAGACCCTGGCTATACGACGACTTCCATAACGCTGTTTATGTTTTAAATATTCACTTTGAATATAAGTATCCAACTTAATCCATCCTTTTTTACGCTGACTAGGACTTGCGTTTATGTACCTATAAAACCCAGACCGTGATACTTCAAGAACTCGACACATCTCCTCCACACTCCATTGAATGCGGTATCTTGCAATAAACTCATAACACTCTGTTATGGTCGATCTGAGAAAATGGCCACCGCTTTTTTTAATATGTCACATTCACGTTGTAAACGGCGATTTTCTTTAAGTAATTGGCTTATCTCAGCTTCATTGGGCCGTTGATGCCCTTTTCCAGGAAAAGGAGACTGAGCATCTTTCTCTAAAGCTTTTCGCCAATTATAAATACTGCCCTGACTTATTCCTAAATCTTGTTCTACCACTGCTGCTCGTTTAAAGGTTTCATCATATTTCTGTGGACTTTTTCTTTTCATTTTTTCCTCCGATCTAAAGGTTAACCTTAGATCTTCAGTGTGTCCATTATTTTAACACAGTCCATGTTGTCTTGGTGTTATTAAGCGGATAGTGGGAAGGGGCGGTGCAGCCTAGGATAGAAACACGTTGAAGCGTCGTGTTTCATAGGCGGTACCTGTTGTTGCTAAAATGGCATTTAAATGGGGAAGGGTTTAGAAACTATTTGACTTATAATCAAAGTTGTTGTATAATCAAAAATAAATAAAAAATCTTAGCGGTTCTTAACTTTCTTTATTACCACACCGCGTAATCAACCTCATAGTTACGAGGTGGAGGAAAGTTATGTATCGCACACTCATTTCAGTTTTAACACTTCTTATATTTTCAGTTTCTTTTGTTCAAGCATCACCTTCGGGGCGGAGTAGTATTGAGTCAACACAAGTTGATCCACATTCTGGATCGGCGTCGCTTAATTATCCGTTGATCTTACCTCTTGGGCGTGGGGGTATTCAGCCTAACATTAATATTTCTTATAATTCACAAAACCGTAATGGTCTCGTTGGGGTCGGGTGGTCTTTGGCATTGGGATCTATACATCGTTCTTCTAAAGATGGTGTGCCTACGTTTGATGATCAGTTAGATACGTTTACATTAATTCAAGCAGGGAGTACACAAGAGGTCTTTTATGATGCGGCGAAGGGATTTTATCGTAATAAAATTGAAGGTGCATTTTTACGTATTATTAAGGAAGGCTCTGGCTGGCAGGTAACAGATAAGAATGGGATTAAATATACGTTTGGTGTCAATGATGTTGCGCGTGAATATGATCCAGATGATACGTCTAAGATATTACGTTGGCGTTTAGAGAGCGTTATTGATGTGCATGGCAATTATATGACTTACTCTTATATACGTGATGGGAATATGTTGTATCCAAGTGAAGTTCTTTATACGGGTAATGATGAGGCTGCGTTAGATGCTTATGCGAAGGTTGTTTTTAATTATGAGGATCGTAGTGATCCACAGTGTACGTATGTAACAGGGGTTAAGCTTACGCTTAATAAACGTTTAATTGATGTTGAAATATTGGCGGATAATAATTTGCAACGGCGTTATGTTTTATCTTATGTGGATAGTGTAGTAACAAATCGTTCGCTACTTAAGATGATTGAACAAGAGGCGCATGATGGTGCGCGTTTACCAGCGACTATATTTTCTTATGAAGATAATAGTGATGTGTTGCAACCTTATATGGATGTTGTCTCACTACCGGCTGAGAACATGCAAGGAAATAATCTGTGGAACTTTCGTTATGATGGGGGTTATGATCGTGGGCATAATACATACGGTCCTTGTCCACCAACGCATATGTGTTTTGGGGTTAATTGGAGTCCGACTTATACGCAGGCATCGAAAAGTGTTTCCGGTTTAGGTAGTTATTCAACAACTGCAACAGGTAATTTAAGTTTTACGGCACGTCAAGATGCTGCACTTCATTGGTGGACGTATGTTTATACGGATGTTGCTAAGTATATTACATTTAACTACCAAGCAGTTGAGGTAGAGATTGGAATTTGGGTAAACGGAAATTATCAGAAGAAAAGTGGTAATTATTTTTGGGCACGTAATAAAACGTGGTATTTGAAAAAGGGATATAATTTAATAGAAGTAACAGCGTATCATCAGCATCAAGGGATTACCGCGAACCTAGGTTTGGCGTTGGCAAATAATGTAGGATTAATGCATTCAGAGCGTATTTCTATTCCAAAGCTTTCAGGTGATTTTAATGGCGATGGTTTTCAAGATGTCCTTAGTGGTGCGATTAATGGGGATGTCAGTATTGATATTTCGACTGGTGTTACTTTTGCACCTCAAGAGCAATGGATTGCCAAATTTACTAAAGATAAGCGTATTTTATTAAGTGATGTAAACGCAGATGGGCGTACGGATATTATTGCTTATGAGGAATCGACAGGTAACTGGCGTGTGGCAACTTCAAATGGGACAGCGTTTATTGATCAAGGTAATGTACTTACAAATTTTGGAAGGAATGAAGAGGCAACAGCTGGTGATTTAAATGGAGATGGGTATGCGGATTTGTTTACTCTATATAAGAGTGGTGGTAAATGGCGCACACGCACGGCATTAAATAATGGTAGTGGTGGCTTTAGTGCGACAAGCGATTATGCCTTTGAGATTGGTAAAGATACGTATCAACCTATACTTGGTAATTTTAATGGCGATGGGTTGATGGATTTCGGTACG
>JBLINE010000028.1:0-7642 GCA_047638895.1 Lysobacterales bacterium | reverse complement strand
CGCATCAGCACATTTTTTACGTGGGTATGAAGGTAAGTGTAAAAACTTACATGGGCACACGTGGAAGATTGAAGTGTTTATACAAAAAGAAGAATTAGATGATTTAGGTATGGTTGCGGATTTTGCTATTTTAAAGAAACAATTAAAAGAGTTTTTGATGCAAATTGATCATGTTAATTTGAATGATATTGAGTATTTTAAGACGGTAAATCCGACGGCAGAGAACTTAGCTAAGTTTATTTATGAGAACTTTGCCAAAGTGATTGCACCGCTTAGTTTAAAGAAAGTACATGTGTGGGAATCAGAACGTGCGTATGCAACATATTATGTGTAAGTGAGTAAAAGTTATGAGTACTAAAAAAGCAATTGTTTTATTGTCAGGTGGTCTTGATTCAGCAACGATTTTGTATGATGCTAAGAAAAAAGGTTTTAAACCGTATTGTTTAATATTTGATTATGGTCAACGCCATGACAAAGAAATTAAACAGGCTAAGAAAATCGCAGACGCTGTGAAGGCAAAGTATGAAATAGTTAAGATACAGATGCCATGGCTTGGGTCATCTTTACTTGATAAATCAATGAAACTTCCTGAGCATACAGTAATTGATCAAAAGGAAATCCCATCTACATATGTGCCTGCCCGTAATATAATATTTCTAAGTTTTGCAGCGTCCTATGCAGAGGCTGTAGATGCTGAAGGTTTATTTATTGGTGCTAATGCGATTGATTATTCAGGTTATCCAGATTGTCGTCCAGATTTCTTTGATGCGTATAAGAAAGTAATGAAGAAGGGGCTTAAGACGGGTGTTAAGGGTAAAAATATAAAAATATATACACCGCTACTTAGAAAAACTAAGGCGCAAATTATTAAGATGGGTATTAAATTAAAGGTACCTTATGAATTAACATGGTCATGTTATGCAGGCGGACGCAAGCCATGTGGGGTATGTGATAGTTGTTTATTACGTGCTAAAGGATTTGAAGAAGCGAAGTGTATTGATTTAGCGTTAGGTAGTAAGGTTAGATGAAAGCAAAAATATTAGAGATATTTAGATCAATACAAGGTGAAGGTGCTTATGCCGGTACTAAGCAAATATTTGTGAGATTTTACGAATGTAATATGTTTTGTGATTGGTGTGACACGCCACACTCTATTGGTGAAAAGGCTAAAGCAAAATTAGGTAATGTGACACCGCGGTATAAAGAATATACGATAGATGATGTGATTTGTGCTATTGATGATTTGTGGGATAATTGTCATTCGATTAGTGTTACGGGCGGTGAGCCTTTGGTTCAAGCAGACTTTATTGCTGAGTTGTTGCCACGTTTAAAAGATAAAAAGTATCCAGTTCATTTAGAAACGAATGGGACTTTACCAGATGCACTTAAGAAAGTGTTAAATAACATTGATGTTATTTCAATGGATTTAAAGCTTCCTAGCTCAACGAAAACAAATGATTTCTGGGATGAACATGCCGCCTTTTTAAAAGTGGCAGGTACTAGTGAAATATTTATTAAAGCGGTTATAACGAATGACACGACGGAAGATGATGTTTTAAAAGCGGCTACTATTGTAGAGCAAGTGAACCCAAATATATTATTTATTATTCAGCCAAATTCTTACGAACTTAAAGAAGGCATTGTGGGTAAGTGTGTAGATTTAGAACAAAAGGTATCGCAGAAGTTACATAATGTACGTGTTATGCCTCAGATGCATAAGATGTTAAAGGTACGATAATTAAAAGGAACAGTTATGACTAAAGAACAATCAAGTTATGAAGATCTTCAGGAAAACATTCGTAATATTGAGCTTCCAGCTATTGAAGCATTTAAGAA
Organism: Lysobacterales bacterium; assembly: GCA_047638895.1. GTDB lineage: Bacteria > Omnitrophota > Gorgyraeia > Zapsychrales > Zapsychraceae > JANQNA01. Next base: position 5,806 of record JBLINE010000028.1, on the reverse strand, counting down.
TAAATATCCGGACCGTGACTATGAAGTGAATTTAAGTTCACCAGAGTTTACATGTATTTGTCCTAAAACAGGATTGCCGGATTTTGGAACTATTATTGTGACTTATTGTCCAAACGAGGTATGTGTTGAGCTTAAGTCATTTAAGCTTTATCTTGTGGCATTTCGTAATGTAGGTATTTTTCATGAAAATGTGGTCAATCGCGTGCTTGATGATTTTGTAAAGGCGTGTAATCCACGATGGGCGAAGGTTGAAAGTGTTGTTATGCCTCGTGGAGGTATTACTACAACAGTAGTTGCGGAGTATAAGGATGATAAATAGAAGGTATTGATAGTAGTTTGGGGCGGTGTTGTTGGGTTAGGCAGCACGTCGTTGAAGCGTCGCCGTACCTATTTGTACAACAATACCTTGTCGTGCTAACGTTGATGGTTTAGCGCGTAACTCGCTTGGTGATGCAAATCATAAATTCTTAGCGCCAAGTATTAATGAATATTTTAGAAAAGGAAATAATATGGCTAGACCTGATGGACGTACTAATGATGAGTTAAGAGAAATTAAAGTAACGAAGAATTATACTATTCATGCTGAAGGTTCTGTGATGATTGAGTTTGGTAATACACGTGTGTTGTGTAATGCTAGTGTCGAAAATCGCGTACCACCATTTTTAATGAACTCTGGTAAAGGATGGGTTACAGCTGAGTATGGTATGTTACCACGTTCAACGAATACACGTATGAAACGTGATAAGACAGCGACGGCAGGACGTACAATGGAAATTCAACGCCTTATCGGACGTTCTTTACGTGGTGTGATTGATTTAACAAAATTGGGTGAACGGACAATTAAAATTGATTGTGATGTTATTCAAGCTGATGGTGGAACACGTACGGCATCTATTACAGGTGGCTTTATTGCGCTAGGACTTGCTATTCAAAAATTATTAGATGAGCAGTTGTTACTTGAGAATCCACTGACTAATTATGTAGCAGCGATTAGTGTTGGATTACGTAAAGGTAAAGGTATCTTGGATCTTGATTACATTGAGGATTCATCAGCAGACATGGATATGAATGTTGTAATGCTTGATAATGGTGAGTTTATGGAAGTGCAAGGTACAGGGGAAGGGCGATCATTTTCTAAGGCTCAACTTGATGAGGCGCTTGGGTTAGCTCAAAAAGGTATTGAAGACTTAATTAATATTCAAAAAGAAGAACTTGAAGGATTAACGGTTAGTTAATTATTTTCTATGAAAGAACTTATTGTCGCAACAAAGAATCAGGGTAAAATGCGTGAGATTCGCCTGTTACTTAAAGAGTTTGATTTGAATGTTACCTCGCTCGCAGATTATCCAGAGGCACCTGAGATTATTGAAGATGGAGCGAGTTTTGCGGATAATGCTTTGATTAAAGCTAAAATTATCGGGGCATATACAGGAGCTTTAGTTATAGGCGAGGATTCTGGTATTGAGATTGATTATCTAGATGGTGCTCCTGGTATTTATTCTGCACGTTATGCGGGCGCAGATGCCACAGATGAAGATAATAATGAAAAAATGCTCACTGATCTTGATGGTGTGACCGATGATAAACGCACAGCACGTTATCAATGTTATGTGGCCATTGTTGATTGTCAAAATACTATCGATATTGTTAATGGTTCTTGTGAAGGTCGTCTGACCACAGCACCCCGTGGGTCTAACGGATTTGGATATGACCCTTATTTTCTTATCGATGAATATGGAAAAACTTTTGGTGAATTAGACCCATCAATTAAAGCTAGCATTTCTCACCGCGCTAAAGCCTTAATAAAAGTTAAAGAAGTATTTCAGAAGATTCTTTAATTTAAAAAACACTTTCCAAAAGTGTACCAATTCCCTCTCTAAGCAATTCAGAAGTAGAGTTGATAATTTTCCTAGGTGAAGCATGCGGTTTACATTTTGGTTTGTGTGGAAGAACGCCACTACAAGATAAATTTATAATTTCTCTTAGAAGCATAGAAGGATCAATTTTAATATTACCTGAAGATATAATTAGGTCGTTAAGTTTCGGTGTTATTTTCATATCGTAGTTCTTCTCAAAGTCTAGCCAGCCATCAATAACTAAATTAACAGCATCACTAAAGAGTTCAGCGTCGCTTGTAATTAAGCGGCCATTGGCTAAATAAAAGTTAGCTTGGGCGTCTGTAAAGTAAGCTTCTTTGTAATAAGGAATAAGTGGGCCAAGAAATCCATTTGTCACAGCAAAGTAACCTTTACCTTCAATATCATGACGATGTTTGAGTGGACCATGGCTATCGGCATAAAATGTTAAGAGTCCTTTAAGGTGTGGAGCTTTAACGAAATGTTTATCTTTACGTAATTCACTTAAATCAAGATCGGTTATCTTTGTACTCATTTTAAATGGAAGAGAAGGATTGGTTAAGTCGATGGATGATAATAAGATTACGGATCCTTCGTACAGTGAGCTAGTTAATTCGATTGTATTTTTAGAACCTTCCTCTTGAGTAACATCTAAATCAAGAAAGAAAAAAGGAAAGCTTGCTAGTTCTAAATAGTCAGCATGCATTGTTAAATTAACTTTAAGTTTGCGCCAATCTTTGATTGGACCGCTTACAGATCCTTTGATGCTTGCTTCACCTAAAGGATCGAGCTCAATAAGTTTTTTAGGGAGAACTTTTAGACGCGTAAGGTTGGTAAAATCAAAAGCAACATTACCTGTAAGATTAACAATTGGATTCTTAAAATCATACGTGGAGGCACCTGTGAGATCGAATTTAGAATCGTAAATATCACCACTAATGTTGATTATATCAACGTTTGATTTATGAAGTTTCATTTCAGAGGCAATAGAAATATTTTCAGAAGTTACTTTGTTTATAATACGAGGAAGGAGTTCTTTAATAAATTGCCCATTGATTGTGTAGGGTGTGTCTTTAAAAGTTCCAGATAAATCTTTCCATGTGATGGCGTCTTTGTCATAGGCAATAGTCCCGTTGACTTCTGTAATGTCATGAGCCATCTTCGTTAGATGAATGGAGCCATCATTTATTTGCGTTGTTAGCGTTATCACAGCGTCAGAAACTTTAGAAGGGTTACCTTTAAACTTCAGAGTAAATGCGCTTGACCCATCAATAGTAAAAGAGGTGTTGTTTTTAAGGAACTCAACGTAAGGAGTGCTTAGTTTAAGGGCGTGTTTTAAATCAAGTTTTTTGGAGGATATTTCTGCTATTACTGTAGGGTTCTTGAAATTCTCGACAACACCCGTGATATCATAATTTGTATTTTCGTGAACTACTTTTAAATGTGTAGTATTTACACGATTAACATCAAAAACAGCGCGACCATTTATCTTCTTAAGTGTTCCGACATGTGGGATGGGTCCGAGGGAGCTTTTGTTGAAGTCGATGTGTCCTTTGTAAGCGAGTTTCTCAAAATTATTTAAAGGAGATTTTAAATCTATCAATATTTCTGGCGATCCGAGGAAAGTTAATTCTTTGTCGATATGAGTCGTGATGTTGGATGTTTTGATGTTACTTCTAATAGCGAGAACATTATCAACGATAGCAACATTAAAGTTATCAGATTGTAACGTTCCAGTTATTGATTGTTGATCATTTAGTATTAGATTCGTTTGAGTTGTTTCTAATTCAGTTGTGAGCTCTAATTTATCAGGCGTTTGTATGTAGCTAATCTTATCAATGGTAATGTTGCCTGTATATGAAGTGTTATCATTTACTGTAAGTTTTGTATTGTTTAAAGCATAATCACCGACGATATAAGTAGTGTCTTTGTTTTTAATAAACGAGACGTTTGTTGAGGTGATATTAGTTCTTACTGATTTGATAGAGGCAAAAGTAGTGGATAAATCTTTTAGAACAAATTGTTTTGATGTGAATTTAATTTTATCTTTATTGATTTGAAATTCATCGACATCAGCCTTTAAATTTTCTGATATGTAGATGTGCTTGCCTTTTTTAACTGATACTTTTGATAAATCAATTAATCCTCGTCCTTCGAGGGTAGCATTCTGAAGTTTCAGATTAAGACCAATAGCTTTAAGTTTACCGTTAAGGGAGAAGTTGTCTTTAGCAAATGACATGTGCGAGGTGTCAATGTTTCCACTAATCTCTAGAGCTTCGGGCGCATATGTTAGAGCAAAGGCTGTCTTTGTAACGATGGCATTCTTAGTTGATATTTGTGTGAGTGGTTTAATATACGGCGCAAAATGATCAAGATTTAAGTGAGTAGCATTAACTTGGCTGGTGAGTCTTTTAGCGGAGATATCATATTCTCCTGTGGTTTTGAAAGTAGTTTTATTATTCGCTAAGTTACCATCTATGTTAAACGTTAAAACCTTTTTTAATGAAATTGAACCACGTATGTTTAAATGATCAATGGTTTCTTTAAATGGTGTCACTTGATCCGTAAATTCAATAGTAGCATCTGATATCAGAAGTGTTTTACAAATTAACTTATACGAAGAAGGAGTGTTTTTATTTGTTGGTTTATTTAGGATATCACTAAAATTAAATGTGTTATCTTGATGACGTATGACCTTAATTGTAGGTTCTTTAAGCCTAATAGTCGGTATAACAATTGTTTTACTACTTATAAAATCGCTGAGAATGATATTAAAATTAGCACTTTGGATCGCAAATTCTGGTGTTTGTGGATTCTTTTCTTCATAAATAGTAATATCTTTAATAGTAATACCTTTAAGAATCTTAAAATCAATAGTACCAATTGAGACTTTACGATGAAGCGTCTGGGTGAATTGATCTTCGACAAAGGATTTAAAGGTGACAGGCAGAAGAATACGGTTAATGTAGAAGTAGGAAAGAGTACCTAACATTATTATTGCCAGTAGGATAAAGAGTATACGACGTCTCATGAATGGTAGTATAACTAAAAGGGAGTAGTAGGTCAAAGGGAATAGATATTGTTTGAGCGGCAGTAGTTAAAAATTAAGATTTGGCATAAACGCCAGTATTTAATCTGATTAGTATTGGTGTATTCTATTTTTTGCCTTACAGACGTATATGTTTTATACTATTAAGGGTTTAATACTAATAATGATTTATATATGATTAATTTAATAAAAAAACCAATTAAACGATTATTTAAGATGGCGAACTGTTTGGTTATTCTCACATTCGTTTCTTCTGTTTGTTTAGTTCCTACTCAGGTTCAAGCACAAAATGTACTTAACTTGCCAATTCCTGGAACGGCCCTTACTACTACTTCTTTATTTGCGCCACCTATTATCAGAGGTATTACGGTTTATCCAAACAACCCTTTTCGTTTTGATTTTATTATTGATCCAGGAGATGATAATTTACAAGGTGAAGATTTTCAAAAGGAGTCAAATAAGTTAGTTAAGTATTTTTTATCTGCGTTAACGATTCCTGAAGATGAGATGTGGGTTAATTTATCACCTTACGAAAAGGATCGTATTATTCCAAATGGATTTTCTAAGACTGCGATGGGTCGGGATTTATTAGCACAAGATTATTTGCTTAAACAATTAACGGCTTCTTTGATGAATCCGCAAGACGAATTAGGCGCTGATTTTTGGGAACGTGTTCATACGCGTATTTATGAAGAATACGGCTCTGTAGATGTTCCTATAAATGTATTTAATAAGGTCTGGATTGTTCCACAAAGAGCTAGTGTTTATCAAAATAAAAATAGTATTTTTGTAGTAGAAAGTTATTTAAAAGTTTTACTTGAGAAAGACTACATTGCTTTAGAGGCCAATCAAAATTCTACTAAACATGGTTTAGGTGATATTTCAAAGAATGAGATAGTTG
>JBLINE010000027.1:0-7734 GCA_047638895.1 Lysobacterales bacterium | reverse complement strand
CTAGAATCTTAACATCTCCTAATTGTCTAATAATTTCGGGATTCTCAACCTCACTTAATCCTAATTTATCTTTCTTAGACTGACAAAAAACAACGCCTAAAATCGACAACCCTTTTTGACGAATCGCTTGCAATGTTAATAGCGTATGATTAATCGTACCTAAACCCAGACGCGTGACTACAATAACTTGAGCCTCTAGATCACAAGCTAAATCAGCCATGTCATATTTATTATTTAATGGCACACGCCATCCACCAGCACCTTCTACTAAAACAACATCATGGTTAGCTTTTAAACGCGCATGACTCTTTAATATTTTAGCTACTGAAATCTTCTCACCCCTACGCTTAAAAGCTAAATGTGGCGATAAAGGCTCATCCGCATAATAGGGATTAATATCTTCAAAGTTATCTTGTAAATCTAAAGCGTTCGTTAAAAACTCAGCATCATCTCCAGAACATTGCACAGGCTTCATAACGCCAACATTAATGCCTTTATTCTTGAGTAGTGTAGCAATGGCAAAAGTAGCCACTGTCTTACCTACGTCTGTATCTGTACCTGTAATAAAAATACTTTTCATAATTACTTATCTGCTGTAATCCAAATTATTTCAAACGTAGCATAGATGCCATGTTTATCTTTAAAGTTAGCGGCATAATACTCATCTGCTTTTTGCCATAATTCTTTACCAATAAATACATCATTCTTAAGCGCATTAGCGCCCAATCCTTTAATCCATTTAAACAACGCCATCATATCTGGATAACGTACTTGAATAGATTCACGATGAACATTAACATTCCTAAACCCTGCACCATTCACAACTTCTTGAACGTGCTCCATAGTTGCCAATCGATCAATAGGTAACTTTTTCTCATTACCATAGGCGCACTCAAGTGAAGTAAATAATTCATTAAAAGTATCAAACCCAAACATCGTCATAAACAATCGCCCCTCACTACTCATAACTCGACGACATTCTTTAAATGTTTGCCCTAAATCACCCATCCATTGATACGCTAAATTTGATGCCACAATATCAATACTATTATCCGCAAATGGTAGATAATGCGCATCCGCTTGAAGTACAGAAAATTCACCATCACGCTTCTTAGCCACATCAATCATGCCCTTAGCAAAATCAAGACCAACTACATTTGATCCAGGGAAAATATGCCACAAACGATTAGTCATCCACCCTGTACCCATACCAACATCAATAATAAAATCACACTTAGGTACATCTTTCATTTTCCCATAAAGCTCTCGTCCAATCTCACGATGCAACAGGGCCAAAACATCATAGTGCATTGAACTCTCAGAAAACTTATGTTGAATTTTATCATCCATTAAATCAATACTAGGCATTTATGAAATTCTCCACAGCTTCATTAAATTCATACGACTTCATCAAAAATGGAAAGTGCCCTGTTTTCTCAAACCATACATACTCAGCATCTGGTTGTATTGTTTGCATATACTTAACAGTATCTGGCGTACAAATTTCATCTCCTAAACCATTTACAAACAACATTGGTACTACAACTGATTTAAGTACATCCCTTAAGTCTTCTTTCTCTAAAACATCTAAATATTCAACTAAGGCTGGCTGAATTGGAAGGTCACTCGTTGCACGGAACTTTTGCATCCACTTAAATCGTCGTGTGGCTCGTTCATGTTTTGTAAACAGTGACCGAAAGAAAATATTAACAATAGATGGATAAGCCACCTTAAGTTGCCCTGCAAGTTTTCGTATTTTATCAACATCTAACCCATACGGATAATCTTCAGAGATTGAAAACTTTGGCATCGATCCTGTAAACACAATTCGTTTAACTTTTTCAGGATGTTGTTCATAAAGTTTTAAGGCAAATAAACCGCCTAAAGAACTCGCAACAACCGTCACCTCATCAATGCTAAGTTGATTTAAAATGCTATCAATATCTGAACTTGCTACATCTAAATCTGTCTTAACGAAACTACTCTCACCATGCCCAGGTAAATCAATAGCCAGCACTTGATGTATTTTTGAAAAATGTTTTACTTGCTGTCTCCAAATACCTTTATCAACACCCCATCCGTGCAAAAATAATAAGCACTCTCCTTCACCATCTAAACTGTAGTGCCAATCAATACCACTCACTGCTTTAATATGTTGCATAACGTCCCTTCCACTTAACCTTAAACAAGTCCTAAGTCTTTTCCAATAACCTTTAAATTATCCAACAAATAATCTATCTCTTTTATTTGATGCGTGGCACTTAGCGTAATTCTTAACCTTGCTGTTCCTTCAGCTACTGTCGGTGGTCGAATTGCACTTACCAAAATATTCTTTTCAAATAAACGTGTTGAGAATTCTACAGCCTTTTGCGTATCATTAACAATCAACGGAATAATAGGCGTCATCGCATAACCTGGATCAAATCCTAATCCTTTAAGTTCCAAAGTAAGATGACTCATATTATCCCAAAGCTTAGTCCGCAATTCGGGATGCTCTTTTATTATGCGCATACCTTCAAGTGATGCGGCCGCTATTGATGGTGGCATTCCCGTTGTATAAATAAAACTGCGTGCTTTATTGATTAAATAATCAATCACTTCATTCTTTGCACAACAATATCCGCCGAATGAACCCACTGCCTTAGAAAACGTACCCATCTGAATATCAATCTCATCAGCTAAACCGAAATATTCAACAACACCCTTTCCATTCTTTCCAATCACACCCAACCCATGCGCCTCATCAACCATCACCATACATTCATACTTCTTGGCAAGTGCCACAATTTTATCAAGTGGTGCGATATCACCGTCCATACTAAAAACACTATCAACAACAATAACTTTTCTTACAATACTCTTATTTATTCCTAACAACTCTTCAAGATTTTTCATATCATTATGTGCAAATCGCTTAAACTTAGAACCACTTAAGCGTGCACCATCAATAAGTGATGCGTGATTCAAACGATCCATAAGGATAAGATCATCACGCCCAAATAAAGAAGATAAAATACCAACATTCGCCATATATCCTGTTGAGAAAAGAAGACACCCTTCTGTCCCTTTAAATTCTGCCATATACTTCTCAAGAGCTACATGTGCTTCTAAATTTCCGCAAACAAGCCTTGAAGCACCAGAACCAAATCCATCCGCCTCAATAGAATCAACGGCGGCACGCCTTATTCGTGGATCATCGGCTAGACCTAAATAATTATTAGAACAAAAATTAAGATACTCACGACCATCGATCGTAACACGTGACCCTTGTGTGCCGACAATATCTTTCATCGAACGCAATAAACCTTGCATTTTTAAATCTTCTAAAGCATCAGTAATAAACGAAGTATTTTCCATAATTAACCGTTCTACGATAGCTCCATAACATCGCCCGACATACGACGCACAACAATACCTTCATCTGTACGAATCATTAATCCACCATACTCATCAAGCCCAATCGCTTCACCTTCAACATCTTGTATTTGAATACGCTTATTAATTGTAGACGCATATTCATTCCACTTCTGAAGTACTGGCGCAAATCCTTGATCTTGAACGACACCATACCAAAGTTCCATTGAACGTAATATCTCTTGTACAATTTTAATACGTGAAACAGTATTTTTTGATTCTTGCTTAATCGATGTTGCTTCAGGTAAAAGCTCTTCAATATCATTATTAACATTAATACCAATACCAATAACAACAAACTTAACCCGTTCCATTTCTGCGTGTAGCTCAGTTAAGATGCCACATACTTTATGCTTACCCACCAGTAAATCATTCGGCCATTTAATTTTAATATCAATATCCGCAACCTTTTTAATTGCTTCATAAACAGCAACACCGGTTAATAAAGTTAACTTAGCTACATCTGTTGCTACTAACTGTGGCCTTAAGACAAGTGACATATAAATACCTTTCGACTTAGGTGATTGCCACTTTCGTCCCAATCTTCCTTTTCCAGCTGTTTGTTCTTCAGCACATACAACAAGCCCTTCTGCGCATCCGTCGAGTCCGTACTTAAATGCCGCTTTCATTGTTGAATCAACTGACTCATAATACACAACCTCTTTACCTAAAATCTTTGTATTTAAGCCCGTCTTAATTTCCTGTGGCAATAATTTATCTGGTGTCGAAGTTAAAATGTAGCCTTTATGTGAAATAGCATCAATGCCATAACCTGTCTTACGTAACTCCTCAATATTTTTCCAAATGCCAGCACGACTCACATTAAGTTTACGGCTAATCTCTTCACCAGAAAGATAATCATCAGACTCTTTTAGAAATTGTATGATTTTATTTTTCATAATTATTTAAATCCTTAAGCCTACAATGATTCCTGGTAATTTCTCAAGTAAGTAATCAATATGCTCATCTGTCGTCCATCGCCCAAGCGTTAAACGTAATGCGCCAAAAGACATATCATCATCAAGACCAATAGAACGCAATACATGCGATGCTTCCATCGCGCCAGACGTGCACGCAGATCCCATAGAGGCGCATATTCCTTCAAAATCTAAACTCATAAGCACCGACTCGCCTTGTACTTTGTTAAAAGAAAAATGAACATTATTTGGTAAGCGTTGTGTCATATGTCCGTTAATCTTTGTCCCCTCAATAACTTTTGGAATTTCTGTCATTAAACGATCACGCAACCGTGTTTGTTCTTTTATTTCTTCATCCATCTGTGACGCACACAACTTAATCGCAGAAGCCAAGCCAACAGCACCTGCTACATTTTGTGTTGATGCACGTCTCGATCTTTCTTGATCCCCACCTAAAAGAAAAGATGATAATTTTAATCCTTCCCTAATATATAAAGCGCCAATACCTTTTGGTCCATAAAATTTATGTGCCGAAAGCGTTAGTAAATCACAGCCCAAATCTTTTACATTAATTGGAATATGTCCCACTGTCTGACACGCATCAACAAGAAAAGGAACGTTATGTTCTTTAGTTATTTGTGAAATTTCTTTAATCGGTTGGATCGTACCTATCTCATTACTCCCGTGCATAACAGCAACAAGCATAGTCTTATCTGTAATAGCTTCTTTAATAGCTTCTGGACTAACTACACCATTTTCGTCCACATCAACAAAAGTAACCTTAAACCCGTTATCCCTTAGTTGCTCAACTGGTTCTAAAATCGCATGATGTTCAATCGCTGATACAATAATGTGATCCTTACCTTGATCAATAGCACTATAAGCAATGCCACTAATCGCATGATTACACCCTTCTGTAGCGCCTGAATTAAATACAATTTCAGAACTATGCGCACAAATAAATAATGCCAGAGTGTTGCGGGCTTCTTCTAAAGCTGATAATGATTCTTGGCCAAGAGCATGTGGCGATGAAGCATTACCAAATTTCTCAAAAAAGTAAGGATTCATCGCTTCAATAACTTGAGGATCTACAGGTGTTGTTGAAGCATAATCAAAATATATACGTTTCATGTACTTTAAATCTCCGTAAATAACTACCTATTGTAAACCATAGAAATTATTTAAGTTTACAATTGATTTATAAAAAAACAGCCGTTTATTTACGTCTGCTTATATGGTGCCGGGGGAGGGAATCGAACCCTCATGGAGTTGCCCCCGCGGGATTTTGAATCCCGTGCGTCTACCAATTTCACCACCCCGGCACAAATTTCTCCGAAATTTTTGCCGCGCTGCTTCGAAGCTCCAACCAATTAAAAAAGGAGCGAAGAAGAGCCCTATATTCCTAATAAATTCTACGGCAATAATCTCTTTTTCAAGCAAGCCTGTCCAGAACCAGACTTTAAATACTTCTCAAAATGCGTAGCACTATCTTTATCTTCAAAAGCAATATATGTTTGAATTCCCCAAGGTTTAAATTGCTTTGTATATCCAACTTCACCTTGATTATGTTCTTTTAACCTATTTTCTAAATTCTCCGTGAAACCAACATATGTTTTATTTAGAAAATGAGTGCTTTTTAATATATAAACATAATACTTATTCATACATATTTATAAATACTACCTACTTTAATCTATTTATGCTCTTCTTCGCTCCTCTATTTTATTTATGGAGGTTCGAAGCAGCCAAAATTTGCTTTGCACATTTTGGTGGAGCTAACCAGGATCGAACTGGTGACCTCTTGCATGCCATGCAAGCGCTCTCCCAACTGAGCTATAGCCCCAAAAGGCCTTAAGATCGCGTAACTATAGCAAAGGTGTTTCTTATTGTCAATATACACAAATCCTAGATTTTACCTAAAACCTCAATAAATATAATACCCTCGAGCATTTGACGTACGCATATATTCGGTATACACTTGAAATATGAAAATAAAAAACTTAATTCTCCCACTTTGCTTTTGCTTCACACTTTTAGCCTCACATGCCATCTCAGCTGAAGAACTTAAAACCATTACACTTAAGGATGGTTCAGTCTTAAAAGGAAAAATTATCAGTATGAGTGGTGGCACTTACACTATTAAAACAGCCCTTTTGGATGAGGTAGAAATTAGTGAAGCTGTTATCGCCAACATAGGCTCTTCACAGATCAACCCAGCTAACTCTCAAAATTCAGGGTTAAAAGGTCAAGTTGAAAAAATTCAAACCCAAGTACTTCAAAATCCAGCAATCATGTCAGATATTCAAAAAATGCTAGAAAACCCTGAAATGCTTGAAATTATGAAAGACCAAGACTTCATCACAGATATAATGAGCATGGACCCCGCACGTATCCAAAATAATCCAAAAGCTCAACAACTTCTAGGTAATCCGCAAATGCAAGAAATGATGAAAAAGATTGAAGCAAATATACAAGAATAATTAAGGCATTAACAAAAATTGAAAAAGATATTTCAATCTATTTCCAAACCAAAATACTTTATTGCCCCGCTTTCTATCTTTCTCTTAAGCTTCATCCTACGTCTCCTATTTATCAGTAAAGGTCCCTTTCACTTAGATACACTCAATCTAAGTATTAAGGCCGCCCACTTTGCACAAACGTTTGAGCTGCAAGGCCTGTTCGGATCGGGATACCCTCTTACAGTTATACTCGGTGGCATCTTTGTTTTTCTCGGAAAAATACTAAACTTTAATGACCCAATAATATGTATAAATTTCATGAGTGTCTTAACAAGTTCTATCGCTCTTTTATATTTTTATGTCATCGCAGAAAAAATTTATTCCCGAACAAGCGCAACATTTGCAACTGTCCTTTTCAGCATAACTCCAATATTTTTAGGCCTTTCTGTATACGGTAAAAGTCACACACCAAGTATCATGTTTCTTTTAATAAGCCTCTACTACCTTCTCTTATTTAAAGAACTCAATAAAAAATCATTACTAATCTTATCCGCTTTGGCACTAGGCGCCATGGGTGCTTGTCGACTGCAAGATATGATCTTAATGATAATTCCCATAAGCTACGCACTTTTATTTTTAAATGTCACATCTTCACACCCACCGTCTAGACACACATCTAACTTATTAAAAACATTTCTTATATTCTTCTCATTTACATCTCTATTTATTATTATCTTCCACAGTCCTTTCTTTCTTCATGGGAATTATGCTGAATATAAACTTCAATGGGATTCTTTCTTCAAACAAGGCGTATCAAGTAATTACAGAGGATTTACTTCTGATGCCTTCTTACTATCCTTCAACTACATCCTTCAATCAACGAGCATACTAGGAGTTAGTTTAAGTGTATGTGGATTGTTTATTACATTCTTAAAAAATAAAAA
>JBLINE010000026.1:0-7736 GCA_047638895.1 Lysobacterales bacterium | reverse complement strand
ATCAGGAATACGGTCCTCTAAATGCTTTACACGTTTAATTAAATCACGCATATGACGCATAATAGGATCACTTACCTGTGCATGATCCATAATATCAACTTTTTTACCTTTATGACGTGCAATACGTCCAGGAACACCTACTACTGTTGCACTCTTTGGAACATCCTTTAAAATAACAGCATTAGCTCCAATATAAGAGTTATCATTAACTGTGATATTTCCAAGTACTTTAGCTCCTGCACCAATAATCACGTTGTCTCCAATGGTAGGATGACGTTTACCGCATTCTTTTCCAGTACCACCGAGTGTTACACCTTGAAATAACGTCACATTATTTCCAACAATAGCCGTTTCTCCAACGACAACCCCTGTACCATGATCAATAAATAATCCCTTACCTATCTGCGCCCCTGGATGAATCTCAATACCAGTTATAATCCGTGCTACTTGCGAAAATAAACGCGCTACAAAACGTAGTTTCATTTGCCATAGACGATGATTAATACGATGGAAAATAACAGCATGTAAACCTGCATACAACAAAATTACCTGTAAATAACCACCTGCTGCAGGATCACGTTCCATCGTCGATTTAATTTCATCAGCAAAGAATATAGATGCTAGTAACGCAAATGCGGCGGTAATTGTTAAAATTATAAATATAAAACCAAGAGTCATAATATCACCTATTATTTTTTGTAAATAAGCACCGATGCATAAGCAGCGACGCCCTCTTTATTCCCCAAAGAACCTAAACCTTCTTGTGTAGTTGCTTTAATGTTTACATCACTAATATCAAGATGTAGTACTTCAGCAATACGAGAACGCATTTGATTTTTATATGGGTTAATTTTAGGTACTTCAGCCTGAATCATAATGTCAAGATTACTAATTTCAAAACCTTCTTCTATAAGTAATCGATAAACTTCATCTAATAATAAAACACTCGATATATCTTTGTATTTCTCATCAGTATTCGGGAAATGTTCACCAATATCACCTTTACCAAGTGCTCCAAGTAAACTGTCAGCAACGGCATGAAGCACAACATCTGCATCCGAATGACCCAATAGCCCTTGTGTATGAGGTACATCAACGCCTCCTAAAATACATTTTCTGTTATCTGCAAATGCGTGAATATCATATCCAAGACCAACTTTAATTTTCATATCTTCCTATTCGTTCTGTAAATTATACAGATATCTTTATTATTTTAAAAATGACTCAACAATTTCTAAGTCTTCAACTGTTGTTACTTTTATGTTCTTATACTCACCCTCAAGTATCTTTACAGGCACACCTAAATTTTCAACTAACATTGAATCATCTGTAGCTTCAATAGATATTTCTTGAGCATGTGCCTCTTTAAGTAATTCTTTTTCAAATGTTTGAGGTGTTTGAACCTCCCACAGACGATTACGATCTAATGTAGCTAGTACTAAACCATCTTGAACTTCTTTCATTGTCGACTTAGCAGGTACAGCAACAATGATAGCTTTAGCTAAAACACATTGTTCAATAGACTTATCAATAATAGATGGATCAATGAGAGGTCGTGCAGCATCATGTACGACTACAATTTGTGTATCTTCATCAATACTTTGTAACCCATTATTTACAGAATCACGGCGTGTATTTCCACCAACAATTATAGTAATTTTTTTATTAAAATCTTGCTGAGAAACAATACTCTTAACATTTTCAACTTCGTTTACATGCACAACCAATACAATACTATCAACAGCGCTTTTTTCAAAAGCAACTAATGTGTGAATAAATAACGGCTGTCCAGCAATTTCAACAAATGGTTTACTAACATCAGTTTTAAGTCTTGCTCCAATACCCGCGCATGGAATAATTGCTTGTGCCTTTATCATAATCTACTTCGCAAAAATCATACGTCCCGATTGAGTTTGTAATATCGATGTCACTTCAACCTTCACATTTTTTCCAATATTATCAATTGAACCTTTCACAACAACCATCGTACCATCATCAAGATAGCCAACTGCCTGATCTTTCTCTCGCCCTCTTTTAACCAACATAACATCTAATTGATCACCACTATGTAGCGCTGGACGTACAGCATCAACTAACTCATGTACGTTTAAGATATCTATTCCTTGCACAGCTGCTACACGTCCCAAATTATGATCTGTTGTACAAATACTAGCATCCATAATTTTCGCAAGTGTTACTAGTCGATCATCTACATTGTCACGTCCATCAAAATCATCTTCGTGCACTCGTATCTCAATATCAGAATCTTTTAACATTTCAGTAATAAGCTCCAAACCTCTACGTCCACGGTCTTGTTTAATTGATTCTTCAGAATCTGCCAACTTTTGTAATTCTTGCAATACAGAACGCGTCACAATTAATCGCCCAGATAAAAACCGTGAATGATAAATATTTTGGATACGTCCGTCAATAATTGCACTTGTATCAATCAAAATAACATTCTCATTAACCGCTTGGCGTTTAAATCTTACATAAGGAATAATGACATTAAATTCATCTTTCCCACGTAACGCCATAGTAGCTCCAATATATGAAAAAACTAACGTAACAATAACTTCAGAAACAGACAGCGTGAATAAATCGATTGGTAGTAGTTGTAAAATACCAATAATCAACTTAGCCATAAAAATACCAAGTAATAAACCAAACACAACACTTGATAAACCACTCATCGAAACACGTTGCATCCGTTGTTCTATAAAAATTACAACAAGACCAAGTAAGCACCCTAGTTGTACACCTAATACTGCTTCATTAAGTAATGTACCTACATAATAACCAACAACACCACTGGCAATAATAAAAAGTACACGAATATAAGTTAACGTCATTATTTTCTCCGCTCGTAATGTTTAATTAAGACACTCAAATGCTTGCTTTACATTTTCTACTGCAATTAATTCAATATTTTTAGCTTTAATATCAAGTTGCTTTGACTTCATATTGTTTTTAGGTACAATACATTTCTTAAATCCTAACTTCTCTGCTTCATTCACACGTATGGCCAGTTGCGACACACTACGTACTTCCGAAGCTAAACCCACCTCACCAATTACTGCTGTATCGTGTGCAATAGATTTATCAAGTAATGCTGATGCAATAGCCATTGAAACAGCTAAATCTGCCGATGGATCAGCAACACGAATACCACCTACCACATTTAAGAAAACATCTTTATCTTGTAAGCTCAAACCCAATCGCTTTTCTAACACAGCAATAAGTAATGCCATACGATTCGCATCAAAACCCTGAGCCTTCTGGCGAACCATGTTGAAATTTGATCCACACACCAACCCTTGTATCTCAACTAAGAATGGGCGTGTCCCCTCAACAATTGGCACAACCACAGAACCTGAAGCATCCTCCGGTCTTTCAGCTAAGAATATTTCGGATGGATTAGTCACTTCAATTAATCCAGCAGATGTCATTTCAAATACACCCATTTCATTTGTCGATCCGAAACGATTCTTAATCGCACGTAAAATTCTAAAACTTGAATACCGTTCACCCTCAAAATATAAAACCGTATCAACAATATGTTCAAGGACACGCGGTCCTGCAATCACACCTTCTTTGGTAACATGGCCAATAAGAAAAACAGCAATACCCATTGCTTTTGCTGTTGTTGTTAATATAGATGAACATTCACGCACCTGACTAACACTACCTGGTGCTGATGTAATATCTGGATGATAAACAACCTGAATAGAATCAATAATAACAACATCAGGTTTCATCTTGTTGATATATTCTTGAATCACATTCAAATCAACCTGATTAACAATATATAACGATTGTTTATCTTTAGGACTAACACGATCCGCACGTAAAGCCGTTTGCTTAACAGATTCTTCACCACTCACATATAAAACTTTCTGACCTTGCTCACTTAAAGTACATCCAATCTGTAATGATAATGTTGATTTCCCAATACCAGGATCACCGCCAATAAGCGTTACAGAACCCGGAACAATACCACCACCAAGTACACGATCAAGCTCTAAAATATTTGTCTGATAACGACTTTCATTTTGACTCTCAATATCTTTAAGTAACACTGGTTCACTTTTTAAAAGAACAGCACTTTCTTTAGAAGCGCGAGGCCCTGCCATTTCTTCAACATAAGAATTCCATGACATGCATTGCGAACATCGTCCTTCCCATCTCGGCGATTGAGAACCGCATTCTTGACATACAAATAATGTTTTTGTTTTAGCCATTTAAAAATCCACCGACTTCTCAATACCCAACATGCCTTCACTTTCTTGAGAGTCTAATTCTTTACGTAACAAATATTTGAGTGACGTCGTTCCTGCTGTTGAATCTTTTACTTCTTTAATCGTCCACTCATGCTGAGAATTTGATGTGTGAATAACTGGTGAAAGTACCAACTTCTTAAGTTGTTTTTTAAAATTAGCTTTATCACTTAAATTAATCGGCCCCTCAAAATCAAATGTAATACCATCTGTCTTCTTCATTCTTGAATTAGCAATTTGCATATGTGGATAAATTCCTTCAATATCCAAGTCCACTGTACTAAAATCTAATGTCTTAATGCGCCCTTCAGATCCTCTTAAATCACCCTTTAAAAATAAATGATTAACATCCCCTGATGCTTTAATCATTCCAGAAACAAGCCCCTCCGCATCATACTTACGATTGGACATCCACATATCAATAAAATTCCCCATCGGCATACTTTTAATATCAAAAGCCAAACTAACATCATATGGTGCCTTTGTCCCTACTGCACCATTACATTCAATTTGCCCAAACCGTAACCCATTGAATCTAGCTTCACCATTATTTAAGACAAACCCACCTGTTAATTCACGTACAGGCTTATAATTAATAAGTGTATATTGACTACTCACAATCCCACGTGTATAAGGTTGCCCTGCAACATCCAATCCATTTGTTAAATCAACTTTAAGCTGACTTGATACTTTAAACTTAGACGTCTTAATTCGTTGAATATCTGCGCGTACAACATAAGCTGTATCACTTTCTTTCTTATATGACACTGCTACTTTTCCCTTTTCACCAACATCAACATTCAGCTCAAACTCTTTACTCTGAAAATTGTAAGTTCCTTCAAAAGGATATGTGATGGCAGCCGCACAAGGCGACGCCATCACAGTTAACATTGCTATAATTAAGAAAATAGCTTTTGTCATTAAACAAATACCAATTTATCACCTTTACTCTTAACTTTAACTTTAGATCCTTCTTTAAAATTACCTGAAATAATTTCTTCAGCTAATGGATCTTCCAGTAAACGTTGAATTGTTCTTTTTAAAGGACGTGCACCATAAATTGGATCAAAACCTTTATCAATCAACAATTTAAAAGCATCATCTTCAAGCTTAAGTTCAATTTCTTTTTCAGCAAGACGTTTAGCCACACTTTCAATCTCAATCTTAACAATATCGCGTAAGTTGTCTTTTGTTAATGATCTGAAAACAATAATATCATCAATACGATTTATAAACTCTGGCTTAAATGCTTTCTTAACCGCTGATAATAACTTTTCTTTAGTTTCATCATAATTAAGCTCATTTTTAGATTCAATAAATCCTAAAGACCCTTGTTGTTTCAGAAGCTCAACACCAATGTTAGAAGTCATAAGGATAATCGTATTACGAAAATCAACCTTACGTCCTAAGCTATCCGTTAAACGCCCTTCTTCAAAAACTTGTAGAAGTAAATTAAACACATCTGGATGTGCTTTTTCAATTTCATCTAAAAGAATAACTGAATATGGTTTACGTCTTACTTTTTCAGTTAACTGACCACCTTCTTCATAACCAACGTATCCAGGAGGTGCCCCAATTAAACGTGATACATTATATTTATCCATATACTCAGACATATCTACCTGAATTAAGGCCTCTTTACTACCAAACATAAAATCAGCTAAACTTTGTGCCAATAATGTCTTTCCAACACCTGTAGCTCCAAGAAAAACAAACGAACCGATTGGACGTTTTGGATCTTTAATACCTGCACGAGAACGACGAACTGCACGTGCAATGACATTTATCGCATCTTCTTGTCCAACAACTTGTTCACCAATATATTTTTCCATATTAATTAGACGATCACTCTCTGCTTGTTCTAAACGTACAAGAGGAATTTTAGTCCATTGAGAAACAACTTTAGCAATTTCGTCATACCCAATAGTAAGCGTTACTTGGTCACGCTCTTGAACCCACTCACTTTTAACTTCATCAAGCTTCTGACGTGCTTCACGTTCTTGATCCCGCATCTTTGCTGCTTTCTCAAAGTCTTGCGATTTAATAAACGCCTCTTTTTCCTGTTTGGCCGATTCAATTTCTGTTTCAAACTCTTTTAAGTTTGGAGGAACAACCATCGCTTTAAGTCTTGCTTGTGCTCCCGCTTCATCAATAACATCAACCGCCTTATCTGGCAAAGCACGCCCAGAGATATAACGCTCAGACAATTCAACTGCTGCTTTTAAAGACTCATCAGAGAATTTAACACGATGATGCGCTTCATATTTATCACGTAATCCTGTTAAAATTTGTACCGCTTCTTCTGGTGATGGTGGCTCGACTATAATTGTCTGAAAACGTCTTTCAAGTGCCGCATCTTTTTCAATATGCTTACGATACTCATCAAGTGTTGTCGCACCAATACACTGAATCTCACCACGTGCTAAAGCTGGTTTTAGAATATTTGCTGCATCTATAGCTCCTTCAGCAGCCCCCGCTCCAACAAGTGTATGAAGCTCATCAATAAAAAGAATAATCTTTCCTGAACGCTTAAGTTCATCCATGATCGCTTTAATACGTTCTTCAAATTGTCCACGATATTTTGTTCCTGCAATCATCATTGCTAAATCAAGCATGATAATTACTTTATCTCTTAAAATATCTGGCACTTCACCTTTTTCAATCTGTTGGGCAAGTCCTTCAACAATCGCTGTTTTCCCAACACCCGCTTCCCCTAAAAGAACTGGATTATTTTTTGATCGACGACAAAGAACCTGTAAAATACGTTCAATCTCTTCACTACGCCCAATCACAGGATCTAACTTACCATCTTGAGCCATTTTATTTAAGTTACGCCCATAAGCATCAATCGCAGGACTCTTATCTCCTGCCTTAGCCGCTTCAGTACCTGTATATCCTGGGATACCTGAACCTAATAACTCCATTACTTCGTTACGTAGTTTTCCTAAATCTAAACCAAGATTTAAAAGAACACGATAAGCCATACCTTCACCCTCTTTAACAAGACCAAGAAGTAAATGCTCTGTTCCAATATAATTATGACCTAAAGCACGTGCTTCTTCCGCTGATAGTTCTAAAGCTTTCTTAGAACGTGGTGTAAAAGGAATATCGCCTAACACTTGTGTTTGTGGCCCAGGTTGCACTAATTTCTCAACTTCGATACGAATTGTTTCTAAATCCAAACCTAATTTTTGCAACACGGCTGATGCAACACCTTCACCTTCACGTACTAAACCTAACAATAAATGTTCAGTACCGATGTAATCGTGATTGAACCGTCTTGCCTCTTCTTTAGCATAAACAATAACTTTTCTAGCGCGTTCTGTGAATCTGTTAAACATATTATTTGCCTCCTAATTGTTTTCGAATAAGACTTGCTCTTTTAGTGTCTCTATCTGCAGCAGAAAGTTTTTTACCTTCTACTTTCTGCAAATGAGCTGGTTGAATTGTAATTAAAAG
>JBLINE010000025.1:0-7824 GCA_047638895.1 Lysobacterales bacterium | reverse complement strand
GCTGATATTTACACAGGGTTACTTAAATCATTTGTGTTTGCTCTTATAATTGTTTTAGTTGGAGCTTATCAAGGCCTTAAAACACGTGGAGGTGCTGTTGGTGTGGGGCAGGCAACAACAGTGAGTGTGGTAACAAGTTTCATTCTAGTGATTATTGCTGATGCTATTTTAACTAGTATTTTCTTCTTCTCGGATTTCTAATATGACAAAAAGTTCAGAGATTGCGATCTCAGTTAAAAATATTGTAAAGGAATTTGAAGGACGACGCGTACTTGATGATGTTTCTCTAAATATTTTAAAGGGAGAAATATTTGTTATTATGGGTGGTTCGGGTAGTGGGAAGAGTACCCTTTTACGTATCATGACAGGTGGCGTTAAGGCAACAAGTGGACAGGTACTGTTTAATGATAAAGATTTAAGTTTGTTGAGTGGTGAGGAGGAAGAGAAAGTTAAGCGTCGTTTTGGTATGAGCTTTCAGTCAGCGGCATTACTGGATTTCATGAATGTTGAGCAAAATGTTAGTTTACCACTTAAAGAGCATACGAATTTAGATGATAAGATTATTAGTATCATCACAAAAATGAAACTTAGTTTAGTGGGGCTTCAGGGTTATGAGCATTTAATGCCTAGTGAATTATCTGGTGGTATGAAAAAACGTGTTGGACTCGCGCGTGCTATAGCGATGGATCCAGAGGCTGTTTTTTATGACGAGCCAACCGCAGGCCTTGATCCTGTTGTCTGTTCACATGTGGATAAACTAATTTTAGATTTAACGCAGAAGCTTAATTTAACATCTGTAGTTGTAACGCATAATATGCGTAGTGCTTTTGGTATTGCTGATCGTATTGCGATGATTTATCAAGGTAAAATTTTACAAGTTGGAACACCTGATGAAATCAAAAATTCAAACGATCCAATTGTTAAACAATTTATTAGCGGTGATATTGAAGGACCGATACAGATTAATTAGGTTATAATTTAATTAAGGGAGTTTGTTATGGTTATAAATAAAGAAACGAAAATTGGTATTATGATCACCTTAGTGTTAATTGGCTTAGGTGTATTGACAATTCGTTCAGGTGATTTTGCTTTTAAAGGTGAAGGTTACGAAGTAAAGGTCCGCTTTCATGATGTTGATGGTGTTAATTTAAATTCACCAGTAATGTTTAACGGATTTGAAGTGGGTGCGGTGCATGATATTCAAATCATTGAAGAAAATGATACAACTTTAATGGAATTATCTATTACGATTAAGTCTGGGGTAGTTTTACGTGAAGGAGCGACGGCGAATATTAAGAATTTAGGGTTTATGGGTGAGAAATATGTTGGTATTACATCAGGAAGTATTGGTGCACCGCTGTTACCTAATGGTGCGACGATTATCGGTACAGATCCACAAAGTATTGATGCTTTACTTAAAGACGCTAAAGATATCGCAACAAGTGTTAAATCTATTGCGAAAAATGTGGATGAGCGTCTAACAACAAATAAAGAACATATTGATCATATCTTTACCAATATGGATACGACTATGACTAAGATGTCGTCTGTTGCTGATAGTGTTGATGAACGTCTTGAAGTAAATAAAATTAAAATTGATGCAATGGTCACAAATCTACATGATTTAAGTGTTCATTTAGAAGAAATGAGCCAAGATCTTAAAAGTAATCCATGGAAACTTCTACATAAGCCATAATATAGTGATCAGTGATCAGTGGTTGGTGTAGATATGAGGCGCTAGGGATTTTTGAGTAGTGTCATAAAGCGAGTTAATTTTAGCCACACAATAAATGCGTGGCTAAAATTTTGTCTGAGCGACTGATACTACTCAAAAATACTGCGCATGTGTGGGATGTGTGGGATTGTTTTAATACTTGGAATATTCTTACCTTAGTGTTACAGTACTTTCTTTCCGAACAAGATTATTATGAAAACGGTGAGTATCTTGGCGGTGTTGTTGGGTTAACGGTAACGACTTAAAGCGTGTCGTTACCTAATGATCAACAACACCTTGGTGCGACAAAAAGATAATAGGAAAGAGCAGGCTTTTGTCGCTAGTATTTTCTTTTCAACATAATAGGATAGTGCAGGTTTTACCGCTTAAATGAACAAATCACTTACTCTTTTAATATTACTTAGTTTCTGTTTGTGGATTATTCCAATGGGTGCTTATATTTCTTTAGCGCAAGAGGCGAATTTGTGTGGTGGTAAACGTGCGATTTGTTTGTGTACAAAGAATACTTTTAAAGTTAAAAAGAAAGTCAAAGGTTTATCTTTCGTTAAGAGTGCTACTACAACATCAGCGCCTGTTAACGATCAACGTGTCACATCGTTATTTGGATCAGATTTTTTATTGTTTGTTTTCAATCAGAAGCAAAGTTTATTTTTAAATACTAAAGTAATACTTCCTACCATTTCTTTTTTCAAAGAGATTGAGCACGTTCCCAAAAATACATTATTTTTATTAGCTTAAAAGCAAAAGACAGTTAGTCTTTATTTAAATCCCACATTTTTAAGAAAGGAAATCGTCGACGGTGTATTCTTAGATATTCAAGTTACATTAGGCGTATTAATATGAAAAAGATAAGTTTATTTATTTTATGTTTTAGTTTATTTCTAAATAATCCAAGTTTTGCTGTTATGGATCATAATCATTCATCACCAGCTACACATGGACCGATTGGTGTGATGGCAGATCATATGCATGAGCAAGGTGAATGGATGGTTTCTTACCGTTATATGAACATGCATATGAACCAACATTATGCTGGTTCAACTAAATTATCTATTGCTGATGTGCATAGTGATTACATGATTGCACCACTCGGGATGACAATGGAGATGCATATGGTAGGCGCTATGTACGGTTTGACAGATAATATTACTCTTATGGGGATGGTGCCATATCATTTTAAAACAATGGAACATTCACGGCGTACTGACGGTCGTCGTTTCACAACGCGTACTGAAGGTTTGGGTGATGTGAAGTTAACTGGTATGTTTTCATTAAAGAGATGGTTGAATAAAAAGGTGCAGCTTAATGTTGGTGTAAGTGTGCCGACAGGTTCTATAGGTGAACGTGGTACAACATTTTTGGGGTCTGATCGTAAATTACCTTATCCAATGCAACTCGGTTCTGGGACTGTAGATCTTTTACCTGGTCTAACGTATTCAGACATTTCGGGTGATCTTAATTGGGGAGCTCAAGTATCATCAACTATTCGTAATGGACGTAATGAACTTAAATATCAACTTGGCGATCGTAATGAAATGACAGCTTGGGTCGGATATAAGCTTGTTGATTGGATGAATGTTTCTTTTCGTGTACAGGCTAGTAAGTGGGGTAATATTACTGGGGCTGATAGCGAACTTAATATAAACATGGTACAGACAGCCGATCCAAGTAATCAAGGTGGTGAACGTATTGATCTTTTTGTTGGTACTAATATTGTTATTCCAAAGGGTGTTCTTGTTGATCATCGATTAGCACTTGAAGTTGGGATGCCTGCTTATGTTTATTTAGAAGGTCCACAATTGGGTGCGGATATAGAATTCACACTTGGTTGGCAAAAAGCTTTTTAATTTAAGTTATATCTTTGACATTATTAAGATGCCAAGGTAGCATTACGATAGTGTTTTACTAGATATTTTAATTAATTGTATATAAAACCCTAGGAGGGGAATATGAAGAGTAATGTATGGATATTTGGATTTTTATTTATGTGCAGTGTTTTAGTTGGGCACGTGACGGATGCTGATGCAGCAAGAAAAATCAAAATGGGTAGCGAGGTTGCCTTTGATTACACGTTAACTGTCGACGGTAATGTTGTAGAAACTACTGAAGGTAAGAAACCAGTAGATTATACACAGGGTGAGGGTAGTATTATACCAGGGTTAGAAAAAGAATTATTAGGCATGAAAAAAGGACAATCTAAAACAGTAACAGTTGAGCCTGCTGATGGTTATGGCGAGATTAATCCAGCCGCTGTTAAAGATATGCCTATATCAACTTTTCCAGAAAATTTTGTTCCTAAGCTAGGTATGGTTCTTGAATTTACAACACCAGAAGGAGCGAAGGTTCCTGGTATAGTGGCGGAAATTAAAGAAGAAGCAGTTTTGGTTAGCTTTAATCATCCTTTAGCAGGAAAAACGTTACAATTTGATGTAAAAGTAGTAACAGTAAAATAAATATTTTAATTTTATCAAGGCCACCAATACATTATTATCAATTATAATAATTGTTGGTGGTTTTTTTTAAGCAACAAACCAACAATGTTGTTGCTAGCAAGGTGTTGTTATTCAAAAGGTACTACGAAGCTTCAACGGAGTACCGAAAGGACAAAACAACACCGCCCGAAACAACGGGCTTTATTTTTTTAAGTTTAATTGTGATATCGAACGGTGTTACCCGAGGCAAAAACACGTTGAAGCGTCGTGTTTTTAGGTAACACCTTATTGGCAACAACATTGTTGGATTGTTGCTTTAGGTGAACGGTACTCCGTTAAAGCATCGTAGTACCTACTAAATTAACGTATCTTTTCGCAACAACATAGTTGGATTGTTGCTTTAGGTGAACGGTACTCCGTTAAAGCATCGTAGTACCTACTAAATTAACGTATCTTTGAGCAACAACGTAGTTGGATTGTTGCTTACAGTACAGGAATAAGGTCAAGTAGAGTTGTAATAAGAAGCATGCCGCATAAACCAATCATCACACCCCAAGCTGTTAAACTACGACCACCTTCTTCTAAGGCTTCAGGGATAAGTTCAGACATGGTTAAGTAAATCATAGCACCGCCAGCAAAACCTAGCCCAATTGGTAGTAATGGGGCGAAGAGCCAAGCGAGTAATGCTGATGGTACTGCCATCAGAGGTTGAGGAACACTTGTAAGGATAGATACAGCTGCACATCGACGAGTACTTGCACCTTCTGCTTTAAGCGGTAGGGATATTGCAATACCTTCAGGGATGTTATGTACAGCAATGGCGATAGCCATAACTAAGCCAAACGTAAAGTTACCAGTAGCAAAAGCCACACCAATGGCTATGCCTTCAGGAATTGAATGGATAAACATGGCTGTAAATATCAGAAAGCCTTTACGGCTAAAGCCTTGTTGTTTATAAAATTTGGTAGTGTCATACTCATCAAAACGTTTTTCAGTCCATCTAAAAAAAGCAGCACCTAACATAAGACCGCAGATAACAATGTATGGAGCTAGTGGCATATCAGTTTTTAAGGTGATGCCTTCTTGGGCCAGTGAAAAAACGGAGGCAGAAATCATCATACCTGCGGCAACAGCCGAAGATAAAGCACGAAGGCTTTTTGAATTGTTCTTAAGGAAATGGACGGGAATGGCACCTAAGCCAGTAGCTAGGGCGCTAATAACGCCCGTAAATAAAGTCCAATATATGAGAGTTGCTTTATCCATAATTACTTAAATATTAACATATATAAGGCGTATTGGAAGCGTTTAACTGATATATTTAGAGAAATATTCACTTATTTATTTATTAATAGTAAATAGTATTTGTCATATTTAAAAAACTAAGTATGATAATAAATAAATTAACCTGAATACGGAGCATTTATGCACGCTTTAGAGAAAAGAAATTTACTTCCAGAAGATTTACAACCTGTTAAAAATATTAAAGAATATAAGGCCTTAGGTGGTTTAGAAGGTTTGAAAAAAGCACGTGCTATGGCACCAGCTGATGTTATTGCTGAAATTAAAAAAGCGAACCTTCGAGGTCGTGGTGGTGCTGGTTTTCCGATGGCAATTAAATGGGGTGGGGTAGCAGCGGCACCAGATGCTAAAAAATATATTGTATGTAATATGGCTGAAGGTGAGCCAGGTACGTATAAAGATCGTTATTTATTGAGTAAGAATCCATATTTAGTTTTTGAAGGAATGCTTATTGCCGCGCATGCGATTGGTGCGACAGAAGCGATTTTAGGAACGAAACAAAAATTTACAGCGACTATTCCACAACTACAGCGTGCTCTAAAAGAATTGGAGCAAGAGGGTGTTGTTGAAAAAGGATTTATGCGTATTGCGTTGGGTCCTGATGATTATTTATTGGGCGAAGAAAAAGGGATTTTAGAAATGATCGACGGGCGTCAGCCGATGCCACGTTTTTTTCCTCCATATATGGTTGGTGTTGGTGCTAATGCGACAGAAACTAATCCAACAGTTGTTAATAATTGTGAATCACTTAGTCATGTGCCTAAAATTATGGCGAATGGAGCTGATTGGTTTTTAGCTATGGGAACGGAAGATACACCTGGAACAGTAATTTTTTCTTTATCAGGTGATGTTAAGAACCCTGGTATGTATGAAGTAGAAACAGGTTTAACAGTGCGTCAGTTACTTTATGATATTGGTGGCGGTCCTCGTGCAGATAAAGAATTTAAAGCGGTATTCTCAGGGGTAGCTAATCGCGTGTTAACGCCTGATCAATTTGATTTAGTCATCGACTTTGGTACTATGCGCAATGCTGGTGTAGGCCTTGGGTCTGCAGGATTTATTGTCTACGACGAAGGCAGGTCAATGGTTGAAGTAGCATGGATGTTTTCTAAATTCCTAGCGGTATCAAGTTGTGGTCAATGTATCCCATGTAATACAGGAACACGGGAGATTATGGAACATTTAGATAATTTACGGTGTGGTCGTGGTGCGCCTGCCGATTTAGAAGCGCTTACTGATATTGCAGGCCGTTGTATGACACAAACAAGATGTTTCCTTCCAACACAGGCGTCAGTATTGGTTGGTAGTGTGATGGAGAAATTTTCAGAAGAGTTTAGTTATTACGCACATAACGCAGATACATGTATTAGCGATGACTTAATTATTCCAAAGATACAAAGTTATGATGAAAAAGAGGGACGATTTATTATGGAGAGTGATCCAAAAGAATTTCGCCCTGAATTTGATACATTGTATTAAAATGAACATTTAGAATGTTTAAAAAGGCAGTCTGGAAACGGGTTGTCTTTTTTTGTCATTGATATCTTTTCTTTGCCTACGTATTGTACTTATATAAACATCCTACTTCGAAGAATAGAATCGCTAGGATAAGTGTCTTAACATAGGTAGTGTATTAGTTAATTTTTTTGAATAGCCTTCTAATAGTTTTTGTTCTTATATATGAGACAAGAACGATCTCAGCGTTTATACTTGATTTAGAAGGCGAATAAATAAAAACTTGTATGTAACCTTTTACGTAGATTAAATGAATTATTTAAAGAATAATATTTTACTTACTGTAGTTTTATTTGTGGTTTTTTTAACCTTTATTCCATCACTTTCAAATACGTTTATAAATTGGGATGATCCAGGGTTGCTTCTTAATAATTTACTTGTAAGGTCGTTGGGGCTGGATAATATTCTTAAAATATTTACTACCCCGTTAATAAAAATATATACACCGTTAACAATTATTTTTTTCGCTGTTGAATATCATTTCTTCCAATACAATCCATTAGTTTATCATTTAAACAATCTGTTACTTCATCTAGCAACTACAGGCTTGATTTATGTGTTTATCACACAATTGGGATTTAACAAAAGAATAGCAGCTTTTTCAGCGTTATTGTTTGGTATTCATCCAATGCATGTTGAATCTGTGGCGTGGGTTTCGCAACGGAAGGATGTTTTATATGCTTTTCTCTATATGCTATCACTTAATTACTACATGCTTTATTTACGTAGTAAAAAGAAATGGCATTTCTTTACAGTATTTATTTTAGGCATGTTAAGTATGTTTGCCAAGCCAATGGCTTTGAGTCTACCGCTTATTCTTTTCTTATGTGATTTCTTTCAGGG
>JBLINE010000024.1:0-8084 GCA_047638895.1 Lysobacterales bacterium | reverse complement strand
AGTGTGCAAGAAAGTGATAACAACGGCTTCTTATATGCCGTTCGTCAATGCAATGTTTCTTATAAAAGCCCCGCACGATATGGTGATATTATAACTTGCGAAGCTCATATCGATAAAATCACAGCAGCTCAAGTGTTTTTTAAACAAACCATTCATCACAAAGAAACTAAGCAAGTTATTGTCAAAGCTGATGTTATTTTAGTAAGCCTAACCCGTGATTTTAAACCGATCGCTATTCCTAGCGAAATCCGCCAGAAACTAAGCGTTTAATTCTCTAAAATACACCTAAATCACTCTAATTTAGACTTGTCATTTAAAGTCTTCAATGTTAGTATAATCACTCATTAATTTTACCAAAGATACATTAGGACATACTTATGATTACAGAAGAAGATGTAAGAAATGCAGCAACTTTATCTCGTATTCATTTAAAAGATGAAGAAGTTCCAGCATTTACTAAGAATTTAGAATCTATATTAAGCTACGTAAATAAGCTTGAAGAACTTGATGTTACAGATATCGAACCAACAAGCCATGTATTATCACTCAAAAACGTTTACCGCGAAGATATAATTAAACCACACCTCACACAAGCCCAAGCTCTTAAAATTGCTGTAGAGCAAAAAGATGGCGGCTTTAAGGTTCCAAAAATCATCGAATAGATAGAAAATAATGTTATGAAACTTAATGAATTAACTGCTCACGATATTTTAGATAAAATACAATCTAAAGAAATTACACCTAAAGATGTTCATAGTGCTTGTTTAAGTCATATTGATACTGTTGATAAAGATATCAATGCTTTTGTACGTTTAGGTGAAACACCAGAGAATACACAATATTCGGGTAGCACGCCTATTCCAATTGGTATTAAAGATAACATGTGTATGTTGGATGTTGAAACAACATGTTCATCTCATATTTTAGAAGGATTTAAATCTCCATACGATGCTACAGCGATTCGTAAACTAAAAGAATCTGGTGCCGTTTTACTGGGTAATTGTAATATGGATGAATTTGCTTTCGGCTCATCGTGTGAATCATCTTACTTTGGTCCAACTAAAAATCCTTGGGGCTTAGGTCACGTTCCTGGCGGATCAAGTGGAGGATCAACAGCAGCGGTTGCTGCTAATGAAGCTATTTGGTCTATTGGATCTGATACAGGTGGTTCTATTCGTCAGCCAGCATCATTTTGTGGTGTTGTTGGACTTAAACCAACTTACGGTCGTGTATCTCGCTATGGTCTTATTGCTTTTGCTTCAAGCTTAGATCAAATTGGTCCTATCACAAAAGATGTTCATGATAATGCCTTACTACTAAATATTTTAGCTGGTCATTGTAAATTAGATTCAACCAGTGCTGATATTGCTGTTCCAGATTATACTAAAGCTTTGGAAAAAGATGTGAAGGGACTAACAATAGGTATTCCAAAAGAATATTTTATCGATGGTATTGACGCGGAAGTTAAAGCATCAGTCGATGCCGCTATTGAAGTACTTAAAGGTAAAGGTGTCACTTTTAAAGAGATATCACTACCACACACAGAATATGCTGTAGCAACGTATTATGTTGTTGCAACATCTGAAGCAAGTTCAAATTTAGCACGTTTTGATGGTGTTCAATACGGTCTACGTAAACACCCCGAAAACAAACGTAAATCAACATTAGTTGATATGTACGAAGAAACACGTGCTGTTGGATTTGGTGAAGAAGTAAAACGTCGTATTATGCTTGGAACGTATGCTTTATCATCAGGATATTACGATGCTTATTATCTACGTGGACTTAAAGTACGTACGCTAATCAAAAATGATTTCGATAAAGCTTTTGAAGAATGTGATGCCATCATTACTCCAACATCACCAACAACAGCTTTTAAAATAGGTGAAAAAACAGAAGATCCGTTAAGCATGTATTTATCTGATATTTTTACAATATCAGCAAACCTTGCCGGTATTCCAGCTATATCATTACCTTGTGGATTTTCTAAAGCAGGGTTGCCTATTGGATTACAAATTATGGGTAAAGCTTTCGATGAAGAAATGTTATTACGTATTGCTTATAACTACGAGCAATCATGTGACTGGCATAAAAAACGCGTAAATTTATAATATAAGGTTTAACATGAGTGAATCACAAAAATATGAAGTTGTTATTGGACTTGAAACACATGTTCAATTAAGTACAGAATCAAAATTGTTTTGTTCATCAGCTAATCAATATGGCTCTGAACCAAACTCAAACGTATCACCTATTTGTATGGGACTACCTGGATCTTTACCGGTTGTAAATCGTAAAGCATTAGACTATTCAATGAAGGTAGGTTTAGCCCTTAACTGTGGTATTAATCGACTAGTTAAATTTGATCGTAAAAATTATTTTTATCCTGATTGTCCCAAAGCTTATCAGATTACACAGATGGATTATCCAACGTGTATAGAAGGTTATTTAACGATACCTGTTAATGATACTGAATTTAAGAAAATTCGCATTAACCGTGCTCATTTAGAAGAAGATGCAGGAAAGAATATTCATTTAGATGATTGTAGTATTGTCGATTATAACCGTACTGGCACACCACTACTTGAAATTGTCACGGAACCCGATTTGCGTTCTTCTCAAGAAGCTTATGACTATTTACAAAAACTAAAACTAACTATTTCATACTTAAATGTTTCTGATTGTGATATGGAAAAAGGAAGTCTACGTTGCGATGCGAACGTATCGATACGACCTGTAGGACAAAAAGAATTTGGTACAAAAGCAGAAATTAAAAATTTAAATTCATTTAAAGCTGTTAAAGCTGGCATTGAATATGAAATAAAACGCCAAACAGAATGCCTTAAATCAGGTGAAAAAATAATTCAAGAAACACGTTTATGGGATGAACAAAAATTAGTCACAGCAAGCATGCGTAGCAAAGAAGGTGCCCATGATTATCGTTATTTTCCAGAGCCAGATCTTGTACCATTTACCCTCGAGGAATCTGATGTTGAAAATGTACGCAAGACTTTACCTGAGTTACCAGACGATAAACTTAAAAGATTCATTAAAGAGCATGCTTTAAGTGAATATGATGCTAACATATTAATCCAGGATAAAATACTTGCGCAGTACTTTGAAGATTGTGTCTCAAACTTTAAAGATACTAAGAAAATTGCAAATTGGATGAATGGTGCTGTTTTAAAAGAGTTAAACGAACGTAAGATTACTATTAGTGAAATCAACGTCGCTCCAAAAGAACTTGCCACTTTAATCAATAAAGTAGAAGACGGTAGCATAAGTAACTTAGCAGCAAAAGATGTACTTAGATTTATGATTGATTCAGGCAAAGGCGCTGAGGCAATTATTGAAGAAAAAGGGCTCGCACAGGTATCTGATGATAGTGCACTTGAAACTATTATTGATGACATTATTAAAGAGAATGAAGAAGTGGCTAATCAAATTCGTGAAGGTAAAGATAGTGCAATTGGATTTATGGTTGGTCAAGCAATGAAGAAAACTCAAGGAAAAGCTAATCCGAAGAAAATCGGGGAACTTATTAGAAGGAGGCTCCTGAATGGGTCGTAAAACAAGTAAGAATATATTCGTTATTTTTGCAGTAACTATTTCCGTATTATCCATTACAACACTTGCTATATCTCAAATTGATCGCAAAACAAAAGACGATTTATACTCACAAATTGAGTTATACAGCTATACATTAACAACAATCCAAGCTGATTATGTTGATGAAAAAG
The DNA here is from genome assembly GCA_047638895.1 of Lysobacterales bacterium. GTDB lineage: Bacteria > Omnitrophota > Gorgyraeia > Zapsychrales > Zapsychraceae > JANQNA01. Next base: position 4,344 of record JBLINE010000024.1, on the reverse strand, counting down.
ATTCTAAAGAATTAATTTATGGCTCATTAAAAGGAATGCTTAATACACTTGATCCACATAGCCAATTCTTAGAACCCGAAGAATACACAGATTTAAAGACCGAAACACAAGGCAAATTTGGCGGTCTTGGTATTGAAATTTCAATTCGCGATGGTCTACTTACAATCATTACTCCAATTGAAGGCACACCAGCATGGCATGCGGGTGTTCAAGCTGGAGATCGTATTGTTAAGATAGAAGAAGAATTAACACGTGATATTACACTTAGTAAAGCTGTTAAATTACTCCGTGGAGACCCTGGTACAGAAATTAATATTACAGTACTACGTGAAAAAGAGTTTAAGATTTTAGAATTTAAAATTATTCGTGAAGTAATTAAAATCGAAGACGTTAAATACACACAGATATTAGAAGACAATATCGGATATCTACGCTTAACAGAATTCCGTGCCGAATCACATACAGCTTTTCGTGAAGCTTTAGATGACCTAAAAGAACAAGGCGCTAACAGTTTGGTTCTTGATTTAAGAAATAATCCTGGTGGGCTACTTAATGTTGCTATTAAAATCACAGAGGAATTCTTAAAGAAGGCGAAATAATAGTTTCAACAAAAGGTCGTCGTGAATCACAAAATAACATTGTTTATTCTACAAATACAAACCATTTAATCGATTGGCCAATGGTTATCCTTATCAATGAAGGTAGTGCTTCAGGTAGTGAAATTCTTGCCGGTGCCCTTAAAGATAATAAGAGAGCTTTAGTTCTTGGAACGACATCATTTGGAAAAGGATCTGTACAATCAGTCATTCCTTTACCAGATGGATCAGGTCTTCGTCTAACAACAAGTAAATACTTCACACCTTCAGGTGAATCGATTCATGGTACAGGAATTACACCTGACATCATTGTTGAATACACACCAGTAGAAAAAGAAGAAAAAGACGAAAAAGAAAAAAAAGTAGACGAAATTTTCGAAGATATTGAAAACCAAGAAGGAAATATCAAAGAAAGTAAAGAAACTGCTATAGAGAAAAAAGCAAAAGAGATGCGCGTGAAAATCTTAAAAGATAACCAAGTAAAGAGTGCCATTAGTGTTATTAAAGGTGTGCGCATTTATAAAGATTTCTAAAGAAATTAAAGGCATTTACTGGCACTAAGATGTTAAAACAAATTTAGCATCTTAGTGCTTGCCTTATTAACGTATTAACGAAAAAACTTCAAATTATGCATATCTTAGGCATCGAAACATCTTGTGATGAAACAGCAGCAGCTGTCGTTTGCGATGGTTCTAAAATTCTATCAAATACTATTGTTTCAAGTCTAAAAGAACACTCAAAATTTGGGGGGATTATTCCTGAAATAGCCTCTCGTCGACAACTACAATATATTAACGCTGTTGTTGATACTTCCTTAAAAGAAGCCAAAATAAAATTATCCGCAATTGATGCCATTGCCGTAACAGCATTTCCAGGATTACACGGATCATTACTTGTTGGCACATCATTTGCTAAAGCATTAAGCTATGCTCTTAACAAACCATTAATTTTAGTAGATCATATTAAAGCGCATATTTATGCCAATCTTTTATTTAAACCTACCGAAAAAAAAATTGAAGCTACACTACCCGCTATCGGTTTAGTCGTCTCAGGAGGGCACACAAGCCTTTATCTTGTGAAATCATACCAAGACTTTAAACTACTCGGACAAACGCGTGATGATGCTGCTGGGGAAGCTTTTGATAAAGTAGCTAAAATATTAAACTTAGGTTATCCAGGAGGGCCTGTTATTGATAAGCTAGCAAGCAAAGAATCAGATCCTGGATTTAAATTTAAATGTGCTCCCATGAAAGATTCACATGATTTTAGTTTTAGCGGTATTAAAACCGCGGTGTTATATCATCACCGTGACAACCAAGAAAATAAGGATTATAATGTCAACCAAGTTGCTTATGCTTTTCAGCGTAGTGTTGTTGATAACCTTATTAAAAAATCAATTGAAGCATGCTTAAAATTTAAAACAAAAACATTACTCATTGGAGGCGGTGTCGCGGCTAATTCAGAATTTCGAAGAACACTCGAAAATGAAGCACTGAAACATAATATCCAATACTCGTTCCCAAGTATGTCTTTATGTACTGATAACGCCGCCATGATCGCTGGCCTTGGGTTTCACTATTATTCTGAAAAAGGAGTGAAGAATGCTTGAACTAGCCGTACTTATTAAAAAAATTCTTTTATCAGCTTTATTATGCGGACTTATTGGACTTGAACGTGATTTTCGTAATAAAGGAGCAGGATTACGTACACATATCTTAGTTGGCGTCGGATCAACTTTGATCGTATTGACTTCAGTTTATATTTTTGATATATACAAAGAACAGACAATAATTGATCCGACACGTATGATCACTGGTATTATTACAGGTATTGGATTTTTGTGTGCAGGAACAATTATGCAAGCCGAATCACATATTAAAGGTCTAACAACAGCAGCCACTTTATGGATCGCATCATGTATCGGTATTGCTACAGGAGCAGGTAACTCACAAGCAGCCATTGTTGTAACAATTACTGTTATACTTGTACTAACAGCTGTAAAATCTATTGAGAAATCATTACCACGCTACAACAAAAGAAAGAAATCTAAGAAACATCAAGGAGAGTAATTATGGCTCTACGCGCACGTAAACCAGCACCAGTTGAAAATGATGAAAAAGTTATTGAAATCAATGCACAAATGCAAGGTTCCCTTAGTTTCAATGACCCTGTAAATCTTAAAATTAATGGCGATTTTTCTGGTGATCTGCAAACAAAAGGTACTTTAACAATTGGTGAGAAAGCAACGATCATAGCTAACATCCAAGGTGAAAATATTATTGTAGCTGGGAAAATTACAGGCGATGTGTTTGCAGAAAAAATGTTAGTACTTATGCCAACAGCTCAAGTAATTGGTAATATTGCTACGCCTAAACTAAACATCGTTGAGGGTGCTGTATTCCAAGGCCATTGTAACATGACAGGTGACAACTTACTCGACATCACTGAGGTCTCAAAATACCTAGAAATTAATATCAAAGAAATTGAAGCCTTAGCTAATTCAGGTCAAATTCCTGGAACTAAAGAAGATACTGGTTGGAAATTCGAAAAGTCTCAAATTGATAACTGGGCGTCATCTGGGAAAGTGAAATAAACAATATGTCTTCAACAACACAATTCATATCTGTCCGTGAAACCGCACAAATTCTCGAAATTACTGAAAATAAGGTAATGGAACTTATTGAAGTGCGTACACTTCAAGCTTACAGAATTGCTGATAAATTTTTGCGTCTTAAAAAATCTGATGTTCTAGGATTGCGTAATGATGGGTCCGTAATTAAAGAAACAGCATCTCATGCTTACACGTCAGCTGAACGGTTAAAAGATTTTTTGTATTTTAATGATTTTTACATATTTGTAAGCATTGTTATTTTGAGCTTACTTTATATTGTTTTTTATGTGTAGTATGAGGTAAGAAATGGTAGCGGGGGACAGGATCGAACTGTCGACCTTTCGGGTATGAGCCGAACGCTCTCACCAGCTGAGCTACCCCGCCAAAATCAAGAAAGCCAATTGTACTGAAAACCCCCCCAAATAGCAAGTATTTTCTTAATATTACAATAAAAAAATTTGCTCTACAAAAATAGTTAAAATCATTTATCTGGTAAAATCTTATCTTCTATATATAATAGCGCTATGAAAACACTCAAACATCTAGCGATATTAGCATTCCTATTATCACTTTCGACATCTACATATGCACAAATAAACCTAGATTATCTTTTAGGCTCTTCTAAAGATTACAGCGCAGTAAAGGTACGTAAAGTATTTACAGCTGATAGCTTCGAACTTCTTGATGGTGAGAAAATTAGACTTATTGGCTTAAGATCTCCTGCACCGCCAAAACAAGCACATAAAGAAATAGAACGAGATCGTCATGGATTTCCGATAAAAAAACCAATTAATACAGAAAAATCTGTTGAAGAGCAATCCTTTCAATATTTAGTTCAACTTATTGAGCAAAAAAAAATACGTTTAGAATTTGATAATAGAAAAAAAGATGATCAATTTTACACTTATGCTTATGCATTCTTGAAAGATGGCACATTTATTAATACAGAGGTATTACGTCTTGGCTATGCTCATTTAAAAACAACCCCAACTAATAAAAAATACATCAAAGAACTTCGCACCGCTTATCAAGAATCACGCCATGAAATGCGTGGCCTGCAAAGTTATTAATTACTACTCATTTAGATAATGTCACTTCAAGAAAAAGTAAAAAAGTATATTCAAGATAACAAGCTTA
>JBLINE010000023.1:0-8216 GCA_047638895.1 Lysobacterales bacterium | reverse complement strand
GCGTTTACTTCAAAGAGCAAGTCGAAGAGCTTATTGAAGTCATCAAGCGTAAAGACGCAACCATGGCTGGACAAGTTCAAAGAATTAAAGACTACATCAAGAAGATCTACGGCAAAGGTCATAGTGAGAAGTTAGATCCTTCTCAAATGGTGTTTGATGATGTAATCTTAGCTGCTGAAAAATATGGAGCTCCGGATCGTGAAGCAGTAAATCCTGAGATTGTTGAAGAAAAAGTTCAAGCTCATATTCGTCGCAGACATTCAGGCCGCAAACCACTGCCTCCAGAATTAGAACGCATTGAACATTACTTGGATATTCCCAAAGAAGATAAATTCACAGTCGATGGTAAAGAACGTCCATTGATTGGATTAGATATTACAGAACGATTGGATTATCAGGCTTGCAGTTTTGTGGTTCATCGTTATGTCAGACCCAAGTATGGAGCCGATGATAACATTGAAGGGTCAGGTATTAAACAACATCCACCCGTTGATGTTCCGATCTATAAATGTTCTGCAGAAAGTGGATTACTCGCGCATATCATAACAGAGAAGTACGAACATCATACGCCCCTCTATCGTCAAGAACAAAAATACAGTCAGCATAATATCGACATTAGTCGAAAGACAATGGCGGGTTGGATGGGTCAATGTGCACAAGTGCTTAAGCCGTTATATGATCAAATGCATCAAGAAATATTAAAGTATGATATTGTCTTTAATGATGATACTCCTGTGGAGATGTTAGACCCAGGCAGTGGAACAACTAAGACGACACGGATGTGGTGCACAGTAGGCGGCGAAGACCAAAAGTATTGTATGTATAATTTTATCTTAAGCCGAGGTCGTGAAGGTCCATTGAAATTTTTCAAAGATTACAATGGATATTTTATGTCAGATGCTTTCGCTAGCTATGAGCCGTTATTCAAGAAAGAGGATGTTAATTCTTTAAGTTGTTGGGCGCATGCGAGACGTTATTTTAAAGAAGTACAAGATTCATCGCCTAAAGCAGCGACTGAGATGTTGACACGTATTGCGCAGATTTATAAAATCGATAAAAAAATCAAACACTTTGATGATAAGCGCAAGCTTCACGTGCGTCGTAAAGAGTCTCGTTCTAAGCTAGCCAAGATTCTCTTGTGGTTACGTAAAAACAAACACACCCATTTACCAAAGTCTCCGATGTATAAAGCGATTCATTATTTCTTAAATATTCGTCGAAGATTAACACGTTATACGACAGATGGACGACTACTGATTGACAATACCTTAGCTGAGAATGGCATTCGTCCAATTGCCTTAGGTCGTAAGAATTGGATGTTTGTTGGTAGTGAAAATGGTGGACATACCGCGGCTACTCTGATGACTTTTTGTATGACCTGTCGTAAACTCAAGATCAATTCATGGGTTTACCTTAAAGATGTTCTGCAAAGAATCAATTCCCACCCCATGTCAAAGATAGATGAACTCCTTCCTCATCGCTGGCAAGAAATTCAAAACCAATCTTGATAATTCTATCATTGTCTATTCCTCAAGGCTAGATGGGTTGCTCGGACGCTTACTTATAATATCCTTCAAAGTTTAATTCATGTATTTTCATCGACTGTATCCTTTCTTTTATGGTTAATTAGTCGTAACCTTTGGGTATAGCCGTTTTTTCTACTTTTTTCTACTTAAATTTACACACTTTATGATACGCTATCATTAAACTGTAAATTTTTGGATCTGAAGCTACAGATGGTATAGTTATAAAGAACTTGGGCGGTTACTATTAAACTAATCTTATCTTTATCCCAACTTAAACAGGAAAGAACCATATTATCTTATATTTAAGAAAAAGGTGTGTGCAATGGCTCAGGGAAAAATAGGAAGTCTGAAGTATTTACTAATAATTGGATTGGTAGGGTTTTTCTCACTGTTAGTCTCTTTCTATATTGTTAGCAATCAAATGAATCAAGAGGTGCAGGAGTTATCTAATGATAACTTTAATAGGCAAGTAATAAATAACACTACTAAAAATATTCTTAAAAATAAATCTAAAAGAGTTGATAAGATAACAGCGCGTAAGCGGATGGAACCAAATAGACAATTTATTGAAAGCGTATTTTTTATTAAGGGTAAGGAAGTGGCGCGACATAAATCATTAAATGATAAAATATTTGATTTCGAAGGTGATGCTATTACGGGAACGGTAGAGTTTAAGAGTTTGATTAAAGACTTCTATGGCATAGAAACATATGTTAATGGTAAGCGTAATGGGCCTTTTAAGGAGTATTTTGCAGAAGGCCAACTTAAGCGTGAAGCATATTACTTAGATGATGAGGTGATAACAAATAAAGATTATTTTATTGATGGTAAGTTGAGGATGGAGCAAAATTTTGATGATGCCTCTACTTTTACGAGTGTTAGTAGCCGTGAAATTGGCATTGGAAAGGTGTATTTTCGTACGGGACGATTGAGATATGAATGGCAATTTACTAATGCTGAGTTTGGTGGGTTTAATAAATCATATAATTTAGATGGGATTCTCGTTGAAGAGAATTATTTTGATTCTTTTGGTATATCTATTTCAAAGGAAGATTATGATCAGCAAAAATATCTAGAGTAATAGATTTTGAACCTCTAGTTTTACAGAGTATACTTATAGTAGAAGAGTTGATCTAGGAGTTGCTCTTTATATAGGGTAAATTTTTTACTTATGAACAGGAAAATCAATAAAATTGGGAAAAACAGCGGATTTACGCTTGTTGAGCTTATTTTAGTGGCAGGGATTATGTCTGTTACTATCGTTGGTTTATTGAATCTATTTATATTTACTTCAACAGGAGCTGAGTTGGCTGGGTCTAAAACACGGGCCATTGCTGAAGCACAGACAGTTTTAGAGGAAATCCATGCTTATAACTTTGATGATATTGTAACTGATTATGCTAGTGGTGGCGCTGTTGGAGATGATTTTGATTTAACATATTTGCCAGGCAAAGGGACTATTTATATTGATTCATCGAATGTTGATTTACTTGAAGTTCATGTAACTATTTGTTGGCGAGATAAGACGGGGCGTATTTTGGGTGAGGATACTGATTTAGATGGTGTTTTAGACGCGGGTGAAGATGTTAATGGTAATAATGAGATTGATTCGATTGTAAGATTATCGACAATGGTGGCGCGTAGGTAAAATCATGAAAAATCTAATAAAAATTAGAAACATAAAAAATTTCAGGAGACAAGATGGGTTTACTTTTGTTGAGATGATGTTAAGTGTTGCGGTTATGTCAATTATAACGGGAGGGTTGTTTTCGGCCTTGAGTGTAGGTGAAGGTTCGTGGAAAGTAAATACTACGAAGATTACTTTACAACAAGATTTACGCACGTCGATGGATTGGATGAAGTATGATTTACAAGAAGCAGGATTAACATCCATTGTTGATGTTCCAGCTGATGATGCGTGGTATCCGTCAATAACATTTCAAGTGCCATCAGGTATATTAGGGGGTAGTATTAATTGGAATGCGAATTCTATTCAATTTATTCAAGGTGGATCAGATTCGACAGATCTATATCGGATTCAAAATTCTGTAACAAAAGTCTTGGGTGGTAATATTAAAACATTGCAGTTTCGTCGATTAAGTACGTCTTCAGATATTGTTGAAGTGGTTATGATTGGAGAGCGGGATACAACATCAGGAATAACTGTTACTTATCAAATGGATTTTGATGTGGCTTTACGTAATTAGAGGGTTGTTATGAAAAAGTGGAATAATAATTTAAAGAATAATCATGGTAATGTGCTTATATTGTCGTATTTATTGGTGGCAGTACTCGTAGGATTAGGCTCAGCTTTTGCTATACTTGCCACATCTGAGTTACGCACGGCTGATCGCCAACTTTTAACAGCAAAAGCATTTGCTATTGCTGAAGCAGGCATTGAACGCTCTTTATATGATATGAAGGAAGATTATGAAAATGATTTAATAGCGCCAATTTGGGCTGATGGAGACATCAATGGTTTTTCTATAGAGCCAGGTCCAAATGTAGATGGTTATTATGATGTTATTTACGAGTATAATCTGGCTACTCCAGCGGTATCGATACCAGTGTCATTTAATGAGGGGAATTATATGGTTTCTATACTTAATATGGAAGGAATAGAGGAAGCTTGGGTGCAGTCTGTGGGAACGGTGGGTGATGTGACGCAAACAATACGTCTGTATGTAAAGATTGTCGATGTCTCACCATGGGATAATGCTATTTTTGCAGGAGCTGGTGCTTCAGGCGCGATGGTTAATGGTAATGTGGATGTGCGTGGATCGGTTCATATTTTAGGAACAGGACTTGCGCCAGGGGATAATGCGATTGATTTAGGAGGGACGGCAGAGTTTGTTGGAAATAATTATAATGGGTTGAGTGCTAGTTTACTCGCAAAAGTACCTGCACTTCCAACGACAACTTATAATTCAGAGGTAGTATCAACTTTGGAGGCAGAATTACGTGTGAAAAATGGCTTAGTAGGTTTGAGTGGGTCGTCTACTGTGGGAGAGACAGATGTTACAGGTAATAGTGTTAAAGAGGTTGTTGATGCCGTTTATGTGACAGATGGTTATAATGGTAATCAAGGGGCGGCAAGTGTTTATTCAGATAATGGAACTACTAATGCTTATGATTTAGGTGATTCAGTCGTTTTTCCTTCTCTTTCAGACACAAGTCCGGATAATCCGGCTAGAACAATACAAGAGCACTTTTACGACAATGCCTTAAGGTTAGAGACGGAACTAAATAGTATTACTCCCTTAAGCACAATTACTCAGCCGCCCACAGCTAATATAACCTGTTCGAATGTTACCAATTGTATTCGTATGGATGGATCTGGCAACTTATTAATTAAAGGACGGGTGTATATTAATTCCGGTAATGATCTTAATATGTGTAAAGCAGGGGCTGATACGACAATTACTTATAGCGGAACGGGTAGTTTGCTTGTAACAGGGGATGTGCAGATAGATGTTAATTTGGTAACATCAGGGGCAGCTTCATTTCCAAATAACATTATGGGTATCATGACACCGAATACGATTGGATTTAACTCTGCAGGTATTGATGTTATGGGTATTTTTTATGCAGAAGATGAAGTTATTGTTTCAAAACAAACCAATGTGATGGGAACGGTTGCGGCTAATTTCTTTGATGTAGGAACGAATGTACCAGCAATTTACCAAGTACCTGAAACAATGAATAACTTGCCATCAGGAATGATTGGGGCTAATGCCACTTCGTATATTGTTGCCTTGTGGAAGAAATTTTAACAGAATAAAATGATAATTTTAGTTAAAGCGCTTGTAATGATTTTCCTTTAATATAATATATTAATATTACTATTAATAAAGAAATACTTCGTAATAAAGAAAAGCACTTTGTATGCTTATTAACTATCTTCTTACAACTTCTGTACTTATCCAATTAGTGGCTTCTGGGATTCTTATTTATCTTATCTCTGTAACAGGGCGTTACCGTGCATGGATTGCTATTGGTTCGGCTGTTATTGTCTACGCTACGCGTAGTACATTAATTCTCATGAATAGCTTAGGGTACACGGAGTACTTTGCTTCAGGTGGAAATGTCGAAATTCTTCATCTAATAGCTTCTTTGTTACTCCTAAGTGGATGTTTATTTCTCATTCCAGTTTTTAATCATATCCGTAATTCGGCAGAAAAACTTAAACATAGTGAAGAAAAATTTAGTACGTTTATGAAATATTTGCCTGGTATAGCGTATATCATTGATGATAAGCATAATGTGGTTTATTTTAATCAAGGCTTTAGCGATTTAGCTGGTGTTGCTTTAAAAGAAAGTAAAAATAAATCTGTATATGAATGTTTCCCAAAGGAATCGCATAAAGTATTAAAAGAAAATAATGAGTGGGTGCTTAAGAAGCGAAAAAGTTTAGAAGTTATTGAAAGTATTTATAAGAATAATCGCCAACAATTTTTTCTTTCTTACAAATTCCCAATTAATAACGGCAACGGTGATTTATTCATGGGTGGGGTGTCTGTTGATGTTACTGAACTTAAAAATGCAGAAGAAGATTTACGTAAATTGTCACGTGCTGTTGAGCAATCATTAAGTTCTGTGGTTATTGTGGACGTAGAAGGCAATGTTGAATATGTTAATCGTAAATTTACTGAATCGATGGGATATAAATCCGAGGAAGTATTGGGGCAACCATGCCGTAATTTTGTTTTTGGTAAAGTGAGCGGGCAAGAATACAAGCGTATTTGGGAGAGTGTCATTCTTGATGAGGATTGGAAGGGGGAGATTGAGAAGACAAGAAAAGATGGAGAGACTTATTGGGAATATGTCACAGTATCATCTATTTTAGCTCCTAATAATAGTGTGACCCATTTCGTAGCAGTTCAAGAGGATATTTCATTAAGAAAAGAATATGAAAGTCGTTTGGTACGACAAACTAATTATGATGAGTTAACAGGGTTGCCGAATCGATTTCTAGCCTTTGATCGCCTGCAACAGGCTGTCACACGCTCTTCTCGACAAAAGCGAAAAGTAGCGGTTATGTTTATTGATTTAGATCAGTTTAAGTATGTTAATGATACGTTAGGGCATACGGCAGGGGATCATTTACTTATTGAAGTTACTCAACGACTACGTGTATGTGTGCGTGATAGTGATACTATTGCACGGCTAGGTGGGGATGAATTTTTAATTATATTACCTGATTTACAAGAAGATTCTCATTCAGAAATTGTGGCACAGAAAATCATTGATAGTTTTACTGAGTCTTTTGATTTAGAGGGTAATGAGGTCTTTATTACAGCAAGTATTGGTATTAGTATGTATCCAACTGATGGTGATGATCCGCATGCTTTATTACGAAATGCAGATATTGCTATGTATAGGGCGAAGGATATTAGTCGTAATACGTTTAAATATTTTACGAAAGAAATGAATGAAGTAGCGGTTCAACGTTTGGCAATGGATGCACATTTACGTAATGCATTGAGTAAGGAAGAATTCTACTTGGTGTATCAACCCATTGTCGATATGAGTTCAGGTGTTTTACATGGTGTTGAAGTTTTGTTGAGATGGCAGAATGAAGAGTTAGGTAATGTTACGCCAGATTCATTTATTCCATTGGCTGAGGAGACAGGCGTGATTGTTGGTATTGGCACGTGGGTTTTAACGGAGGCTTGCTGTGATATTAAGAAAATACAAGATGAGTTTGATGTGCCGTTATTATTGTCGGTGAATGTATCATATAAGCAAATTGAGAGTGCTGATTTCATTGAATGTGTTAAGAAAGCTTTGGAAGAATCCAGGTTAGATGCAAGTCATTTACAACTAGAAATTACAGAACGATTATTAATGGAAGATACACCAAAAACTTTTGAAATACTAAAGATTCTAAAACAAATGGGTATTCGGATTGCTCTTGATGATTTTGGTACTGGATATTCTTCGTTAGGTTACTTAAAGAAATTTTCTTTCAATGTTTTGAAGTTAGACCAATCATTTGTACGAGGTATAACTACACGTAGTACAGATGCTGCATTAGCCCAAGCTATTATTGCCATGGCACAAAATTTAAATTTAGAAGTTGTTGCAGAAGGTGTTGAAACAAAGAAACAGTATCAATTTTTAAAGAATGAGAAATGTGATTTAGCACAGGGTTATCATATTAGTAAACCACTTGAGATTGATAAATTTGTTGAATATATTCGAGCACAATTTTAGAGTATAGAATGACTAGATCTGTTAAAGATAAAAATTATACAGTATTGATTGCAGAAGATAGTGTGCCTAACCAATTATTATTAAAGGCCTACGTTCAGAGCTATGGCTGGCAAGCAATTTGCGCTAATGATGGCTATGAAGCGGTAGCGATGTTTAAGAAAAATAAATTTGATGTGTGTATCATAGATGTAAAAATGCCACATATGAATGGGCTTGATGCGACAAAGCAAATACGTGCTTTACAGAAGAATAACATTCCTATTATTGGTCTTTTTGGATTTAAAGAATATATTAAACATGAAGAATGCATTGATGCTGGCATGAATACGTATATGCTTAAGCCAGTTGATGTTGATGAACTTAAAAAAGAAATTATGTGTCAATTAGAGGGTTCGTAAGAAGCAATAAGTATTTTTAGAATCTTTCCTGAGGAAATTCATTCACCAACATATTTAAACTATGATGACTGTATTA
>JBLINE010000022.1:0-8246 GCA_047638895.1 Lysobacterales bacterium | reverse complement strand
GATTTAGATGGCGTTATAACTAAAACAGCCCTTGTTCACGGCCTGGCTTGGAAGGCTATGTTTGATGAGTTTTTACAAAAGAAAGCTCAAGAAGATGGACCTCCTTATAAAGAGTTTACACATGAAAAAGATTATCTTCCTTTTGTCGACGGGAAGCCCCGCTATGATGGTGTAAAAAGTTTTTTAGAATCCCGCCAAATTAATATTCCATTCGGAAGTAAAGATGATGATCACACCGAAGAAACAGTGTGTGGTTTAGGGAATCGTAAAAATATTAAGTTTCGTGAAATCCTTGATAGTGATGGTATTCAAGTATATAAATCTACAGTAGACTTAATTTATGCATTAAAAGAAAAAAATATTCATGTGGGTGTCGCTTCTTCAAGTAAAAACTGCCAATATGTTTTACAAGTTGTAGATTTAGAAAGTCAGTTTGAAACAAGGGTTGATGGTGTTGTTTCTGCCGAAATTGGGCTTAATGGTAAGCCTGCCCCAGATATTTTTATTAAAGCTGCAGAGAATATGGGATGTGAGCCTAGTCGGTCAATTGTTGTTGAAGATGCCTCATCAGGCGTCAAGGCGGGGTGTAATGGCGGTTTCGGGCTTGTGATAGGGTTAGCACGCGAAGATAATGAAGATGATCTTAAGGCGCATGGTGCGGACATTGTACTTAAAGATTTTGAGGGCTTTGGTATAAAAGAAGTGGAAGAATGGTTTTGCAAAAAGAACAAATAAAAGATTTTTTCATGTCTCTTGATGAGATAAAAGAATTGGTTAAGGGCAAAGAACCAATCTTTTTTCTTGATTATGATGGCACGCTCACGCCTATTGTTGACACACCTGATTTAGCTATTCTTTCAAGTGAAATGAAAACCGTCGTTGAAAAGTTATCTCATAAATATAAAGTATCGATTGTGAGCGGACGTGCGACGGATGATGTTCATCAGAAGGTTGATATAAAGAATTTATTTTATGCAGGAAGCCATGGTTTTGAAATTATAGATCCAACAAATAATGTTACGATTAATAAAGAAGCTAAAGAAGTACGGAATGTTATTAAACAAGCTTATGAAGAGCTATCTCAGTGTTTAGAAGATGTAGACGGTGCGCTTGTTGAGGATGTTAAATACACAATATCAGCACATTATCGACTAGTTGCAGATAATGATTTAAGTAAGGTGAAAGAAGCGGTTGAGGCTATAACAAAGAAGTATCCTCTCTTATGTATAACCTATGGTAAAAAAGTTTTTGAGATACGCCCTCGTATTGATTGGGATAAAGGAAAAGCTGTTGATTTTATTTTATCAACGCTAATGTTTGATGCACAAAAACAGGTAGCTATTTATATTGGAGATGATACGACGGATGAAGATGCTTTTCGGATTTTAAAGGGCAAAGGGTTTGGTGTTTTAGTTTCTGAGGAAGAAAGAGCTTCCAATGCCCAGTATAAAGTAAAAACAACTAATGATGTTCAAAAAGTTTTAGAATATTTTTTATAGGTATTAATGAAAAAACAAAAAAGCACATGGAAATTAATATATAAAGGATTTAATCCAGAGGAAGAAAGTTTACGCGAGTCTTTATGCACTCTTGGAAATGGATACTTTGGAACAAGAGGCGCCTCACCTGAGAACTTTACTACAAAGGTTCATTATCCCGGCACGTATATTGCTGGAGTTTATAATACATTACCTACTGATGTGGCATCGAGAACAATTTATAATGAAGATTTTGTGAATTGTCCAAATTGGTTGATGCTTAATTTTAAGATCGATGATGATCCATGGTTTTCACGCAATAAAGGGAAAATATTAACATGGAAAGTTGAATTGAATTTAAAAAAAGGCAGATTGTCTCGACGTGTAAGATGGCAAGATGAAAAAGGACGCATCACATTAATTGAAAATCACCGTATTGTAAGTATGGCACTCCCTCATTGTGGCGCTCTTCGTTGTACAATTACCCCAGAAAACTATAGTGGAAAAATAACATTTCGTAGCGGTATAGATGGGTTGATCCTTAACTCTGGGGTTGAACGCTATAAACAATTAATTTCGATGCATCTTAATCCTTGTTCACATGGGAAGTTTGGTAAGGATGGTGTTTATCTGCAAATGAAAACGAATCAATCAAATGTAGAAATTACAGAGGCGATTCGTACGTTAGTTTATGAAAACAATGAAAGAGTTAGACCTAAGATAAAAGTTTTAACACACGGTCATCAGCGTATTTTACAAGATTTTTCTTTAGATGTTAAACAAGGTAATAAGTATACTGTAGAGAAGCTCGTTAGTATTTATACTTCACGAGATCAAGGTGTTGCTGATAATTGTGAAAAAGCACAAGAAGCTGTGAGTCAAATAAAAGATTTTGAAGAATTATATCAATCACATCAAGCGAAGTGGAAAGCATTGTGGAAGAAGTTTGATATTGAAATTAAGGGCGATGACTTTGCGCAGCTTGTTATGAGGCTGCATACTTTTCATTTACTACAATCAGCATCAACTTATAACGAAGAAATTGACGCTGGAATGCCAGTACGTGGGTTACACGGCGAGGCTTATCGAGGGCATATTTTTTGGGATGAGTTGTATATCTTTCCATTTTATAATTTACGTGCACCAGAGATAACAAAATCTCTTTTAATGTACCGTTATCGGCGATTACCAGCAGCTAAAGATAATGCCACCAAGCATGGATTTAAAGGTGCTATGTATCCATGGCAGACAGCCTCGACGGGTGAAGAGGTGACACAAATTATACATCTTAACCCTTTATCAGGAACATGGGGGCCAGATTATAGTTCTTTACAAAGACATGTATCAATTGCAATAGCGTACAATGTATGGATATATTATTACACGACGGGAGATCGTGATTTTCTTGATCGCTATGGTGCGGAGATGATTTTGGAGATTTCTCTTTTTTGGGCGAGTATTGCAAAACGAGATGATAAGAAAAATAAATATGTTATTGAAGGTGTTATGGGGCCGGATGAATTTCATGAAAAATATCCTGGTGAGAGTGAGGGTGGTCTTAAAAATAATGCGTATACTAATGTGATGACTGTGTGGGTATTGCAAAAAGCATTAGCTATTCTTGATAATATTCTGCCCGATGAAGATCGTGATGCGGTAATGATTAAAGTAGGTGTAGATGAGACGGATATTTCGCGGTGGCGTGATATCACAAAAAACATGTATGTGCCTGTTGATGAGAAAGGATTAATTCATCAGTTTGATGGATACATGGATCTTAAAGAATTAAAATGGGATGAGTATAAAATGAAGTACGATAATATTCATCGTGTGGATCGTATTTTAAAGGCCGAAGGCTTATCTCCTGATAGTTATAAGGTGGCTAAACAGGCTGATGTGGTAATGCTTTTTTATGTACTTAACCCAATAGAGATAAAAGAAATATTTGAGGGATTAGGTTATGTTTTTAAGAAATCGATGATTAAGAAGAATTTCGATTATTATTTTAAAAGAACAAGTCATGGTTCTACATTATCACGTGTAGTTCACGGCTATGTGGCGGGTTTGATTGGGCAAAATGAGGTAGCTATTGAGCATTTTAATGAAGCGCTTAAAAGTGATATTTATGATACGCAAGGTGGCACAACTCAAGAGGGTATTCATGCAGGCGTTATGGGAAGCACTATAGATTTATTTTTACGTACGTTTGCAGGGTTGGATATATTGGAAGATCGTATATGTCTAGATCCTAAATTACCAAAACAATGGGATAGCCTTAAATTTAGTGTTCGCTATAAAAATATTTGGTTTGAAGTGGCTGTATCAAAAGATGTATTGGTTGTGACAGCTAAGCCACTTAAAGGAATGTCTTTAAATGTCGCAACTAAGATCCCTATCACTATTAAGGGGAAAACACATCAGTTACAAGTAGGAAAGCCTCATGAAATATCCACTCAATCTTTATTTAGCTTGCGCACGTTTTAAGTGAATGTGAAAATTTGAATGCTATTTATTCAAATAAATTCTTGGCAAAATAACGTGCTGTGTTAATATCAGAAATATAGTCAACCCCTTAAGAAAGAAATAAATATTATGAAAATACATGAATATCAAGCGATAGAAATATTTGAAAAAGCTGGCATTCCAGTAGCTTCTGGAAAAGTAGCTACAGAAGTTGATGAGGCTGTTGTGATTGCTTCTGAAATGGGATATCCAGTTGTTCTTAAATCACAAGTATTAGTTGGTGGGCGCGGAAAAGCTGGCGGAATTAAAGTTGTTCAAGATGAAGAAACTTTAAAGACAACATTTGCATCTTTAAGACAGCTTGAAATTAAAAGTTATCCTGTTGAGAAAATTGCAGTTGTTGGCGCTATTGATATTGAGAAAGAATTTTATGCAGGCATTACGATTGATCCTGTAAAGAATGATGTTGTTCTCATTGCTAGTTCTGAAGGTGGTGTAGAAATTGAGGAAGTAGCCAAAGATAATCCAGAGGCGATTAAAAAATATTATCTACAAGGCGAACGTCAACTTGATTTGACTCGTTTCAGAGATTTTATTGAAGGGGTTTTCGATGAAAAGAAACATCAAGAAATTGCGACTGATATTTTTCAGAAACTAATTAATGTGTTTTTTGATTTAGATTGTTCGCTAGCAGAGATTAATCCGCTTGTTATCGACGGAGATGGGAATATATTGGCGGCTGATGCGAAAATTAATTTTGATGATAATGCTATGATGCGTCATCCAGAACTTGAAGAGTTACGTGACATGCGTTATGAAGATCCAGATGAGCTTGAAGCAACTGAAAAGAATTTAAGTTTCGTTAAGCTTGAAGGGAACGTGGGTTGTATTGTTAACGGTGCAGGACTTGCTATGGCAACTATGGATATTGTTAAATTATGTGGTGGTCAACCAGCTAACTTTTTAGATGTAGGCGGTAGTTCTAACCCTAAAAAAGTATTAGATGCTCTAGATCTTATTCTTCGCAATAAAGATGTGAAGGCGATTCTTATAAATATTTTTGGTGGTATTACACGATGTGATGATATTGCTAATGGTATTTTACAAGCACGTGAACAAATAGAATTACCAGTTCCTTTGGTTATTCGATTAACAGGAACAAATGAAATAGAAGCTAAAGAGCTTTTGCTTAAGAACGATGTAGAGGTTTATTCAACTATGCGTGAAGCGGTTGAGAAGGTTGTTACATTAGCTAATAATTAAACGGAAAGCTAAGTTCTTTCCTAAAATAAGCGATAGGATATATTAATGAGTATTTTAGTCAATGAAAATTCAAAAATAATTGTTCAAGGAATTACAGGACGTGATGGCTCTTTTCATGCCGAGCAAATGCTGGCGTATGGATCTAAAGTTGTTGGTGGTGTAACGCCGGGTAAGGGTGGCCAAGAAGTTCATGGCATACCTGTATTTAACTCAGTTGCAGAAGCTAAAGAAGCGACAGGATGTAACGTAGCGATTATTTATGTACCAGCCAAATTTGCCAAAGCGGCCATGATTGAAGATATTGAAGCAGAGATTGAGTTTATTATTTGTATTACAGAAGGGGTTCCTGTAAATGATATGGTTGATGTTTGTAAGGCTATGGAAGGTAAGAATATTCGATTACTTGGACCTAATTGTCCAGGCGTTATTTCTCCTGAGTTGTGTAAAGTAGGCATTATGCCAGGTCATATTCATAAAAAAGGACCGATTGGCGTTGTTTCACGTAGCGGAACACTTACATATGAGGTTGTTTATAATTTAACCACAAGTGGTATTGGGCAATCTAGCTGTGTTGGTCTTGGTGGTGATCCGATTATTGGGACGCGTTTTATTGATGTACTTGAAATGTTTGAAAATGATGAAGAGACTAAAGGGATTGTTATGGTTGGTGAAATTGGCGGCGAGGATGAACAAATTGCAGCTAAATACATCAAAGAAAACGTGTCAAAACCAATGGTTGCTTTTATTGCAGGGCGCACAGCACCTAAAGGGAAACGCATGGGACATGCTGGGGCGATCATTTCTTCAGGAGATAGCACTGCTGAGGCAAAGCGTAATATTTTAAGTGATGCGGGTGTTACCGTTGTTGATTTTCCAGATGAGATACCAGCAATATTTAAGGATAAGTTAGGGCTTTAATTAGGCATTTGGTAACGGGCAATCGGCAATGGGGGATTGAGTGATGGATTTAAACTCGATTGCCGATTGCCTTTGAAAAAAACCACTCATGAAAAAACCTCTTAAAAATATTTTTATATCTTCTATCCATCAAAACGCAGGAAAGACGACTATATGTTTGGGGCTTTTTAAGGCGCTTAAGTCTCGACGGATAAAAGCCTCTTTTATAAAACCTGTAGGACAAGAGCTGGTTGATGTGGGCAATGCGCATATTGATAAAGATTCGTATCTTATTGGAGAGGTTTTTAAAACGAATAAACAGTATGATAAGATGAGTCCAGTTACCATTCCACGAGGATTTACAGAAGAATACATTACAAAACCTGATAAAGAAAAAATCAAGAATAAAATATTAGATTCTTTTAATTTTCTTAAAAGAGATAAAAGTGCCATGATCGTTGAAGGCACGGGACATGCTGGTGTAGGTGCGGTTATTGATCATTCTAATGCTGATGTTGCGGCATTACTTGGGTCAAAAGCCATTATTATTAGTGGTGGAGGTATTGGGAAATGTATTGATGAAATTATGCTTAATAAAGCTCTTTTCGATCAGAGTGGCGTCGAGATTATTGGTGTTATAGTTAATAAAGTACGACAAGATAAGTATGATAAAATTAAAAAAGTTTTAGGCAAGGGACTTGAAAATAAAGGTATTAAATTATTAGGCGTAATTCCTCTGCAACCTTTGATGAGCTCCCCAACGATTAATCAGGTTAAGAGTCGTTTAGGGCTCGAAGTGTTGTGTGGAAAAGAAGGGACTCAGCGACGAGTAACAAATACAATTGTTGCAGCGATGGAACCACATAATATGATTCACTATTTAAAACCAGGGACATTGGTTATAACGTCAGGGGATCGTGTTGATAATATTCTTTTAGCGGTGAGTTCACATTTGGTTAAAGGCGGTAAGAAAGACCATATTTCAGGTATTATTTTAACGGGGGGCTTAATGCCTAACCCAAAGATTATTGACTTATTAAGGAAGAGTGATATTCCAGTATTAATATCGGATCATGATACCTATGCGATTGCAGCGCAACTTGAAAATTTAATTTGTAAGATTCAAAAGACAGATAAAGATAAGATTCAAGAGGCAGGAAGATTGGTTAAGAAGTATGTTGATATTGATGCTATTTTAAATGCCTTTTAAGATAGCGACGGTATTCTTAATATTATTCTAAAATAATTTTCTTAGTAGTGTTAAAAGGATTGCTTTTTTTAATCAAAACTTGACAAGATTATATAATTATGTAAAGTATTCTCTTACCGCATAGGTCACTTATGCTGTTTATGTATAAGTGGGGTATGGGGTTTTTTATTTAATTTACCATTTTTGGAACAAATTATGAACTCATTTCGTATTACTAAAGGGAAAAATATTAAGATCAAAGGCGCCGCTGATAAGAAGATTATCACGTTGCCCCTACCAGCAAAAGTAGCTATTCAACCACAAGATTTCAAAGGCCTGAAGGTCCGTGTTAAGGTAAAAGTAGGCGACACGGTTAAGGTTGGACAAGTTTTGTTGGAAGATAAAACTAATAACGCTATTGTTGTTGTATCACCAGCAAGCGGAACAGTTTCTGCGATTAATCGTGGCGCAAAACGCTTATTACTTGAAGTTGTGATTGATACAAATGGTATACAAGAAACATTAGATTTCACAAAACATACAAGCGATCAAATTAAATCAATTAAGCGCGATGATTTAGTAAAGGCACTGCTTGATGGTGGCTTATGGCCAACATTACGTCAGCGCCCTTTTTCTGGGGTAGCAAATCCTGAGGCAGACCCAAAAAATATATTTGTAAAGGCAATGAATACTGATCCACTCGCGATTGATATTGATGTGGCGCTTGAAGGGTTAGAAGTTGAATTTCAAGCAGGGCTCGATGCTCTTGCTCAATTAACATCTGGTAAAGTAAATGTTTCAACAGCACCAGCGGTTAAATCAAAAGCTTTAACTCAAGTTAATGGGGCTGATGTTCACTCATTTGAAGGGCCACATCCAGCAGGAAATGTGAGTACTCATATTTATAAGATTGCAAAGCTTGAGAAGGGCGATGTTGTTTGGTATTTAGATGCTCA
>JBLINE010000021.1:0-8492 GCA_047638895.1 Lysobacterales bacterium | reverse complement strand
TGGGTGATGTGATTAAATCTGTAACTCTTCTTTCTTTGGATGGTAAATCTCGAAAAGTAACGCCTGACGCATTAGGTTTTTCGTATCGTTATTCTAAGCTTCGTGAAATGAATGATATTGTTTTAGATGTAACATTTACTTTAACTTCTGGACTTAAGGAAGATTTATTAATTAAACGTAATGAAATACTTGAACTACGTAAAGAAAAGCATCCTGATCTTAAGAATGAACCGTGTGCAGGAAGTTTTTTTCGTAATGTAGAACCTACATCTAGCGCTAAAAGGCGTCAAGCTGCAGGATGGTTTTTAGATCAAGTAGGTGGTAAGGCTTTGAGATCTGGTGGTGCCTATATCTTTGAGAAGCATGCTAATATCATTGTTAAAGGTTCTGATTGTAGTGCCGAGGATGTGTATCAACTATCAACAAAGATGCGAGAATTAGCTAAGACAAACTTTGATATTGATCTTATTCGTGAGGTAAGGTTTGTTGGCGCGTTTAATCATAAGCCGAATAACACAACTAGTATTCTTTGGTAATCAACGCGGTTAGTTGGCTGGTAATTCTACGCGTATAACACACCCTTCTTCTGGTTCACTTTTAATATAAATATTGCCATTATGTTTTTTTATTATTCCGTGAACGACTGATAATCCCAATCCAACGCCATTACCGATTAATTTTGTGCTAAAAAATGGATCAAAGACACGAATTAAATCATCACTTTGAATCCCTTCTCCTGTATCAGTAAAGGTGATAAGAACGACATTTCTTTCAGAATCAAAACTTGTCTCAATGCCTAAAGCACCTGTATCTGAGATCGCATCTTTGGCATTGGTTAAAAGATTAAGTATGACTTGTTGAATTTCTGATTTATTACCAGTGATTAAGGGTAAGTTTGGATCTAGTGATTTGCTGACATTTATATTTTTTGAAACGATTTGATACTGAGTGAAGTTTAAAGTTGATTCAATAAGAGTATTTATATTTAATTTATCAATACAATTGGATGCATCATTGGAGAATTCTTCTAAGTCAGAAATTATTTTTCCCATGTGATCAGCCGCTTCAATCATATTGGCAATATGATGACAATTTTCTGGGGCAGTTTTTTGTATTTCTGGAATACTACAAATCAAACTGCGTAATCCTGTTAATGGATTGTTGAGTTCATGAGCCATACCTGCGGTTAATAATCCAATACTGGCAAGTTTCTCGCGTTGTAATAATTGTATTTGTAATTCACGCTCTTTTTGTTTACTTTTCTTCTGTTTTGTAATGTCTTTATAAGTACTGATTACCATAGCAATTGAGCCACTAATATTAAATATTGGGGTATTGATTGTTGTAAAGTAATACTCTTTGCCGTAAACATCTGTAAAAATTTCTTCGGGAATATGTATAACTTTACCGCTCTTAAATACTTCTGCATCATTCTTATCAAATGGGTCTAATTTGTCAGTTAGATTTTGGGCCGTTTTAAGTGATTTTGTTGATAAACCAGTAAAACGATAAAAGGCTTTATTACCCCAAATTGGTTTTTGATCGATTCCTTTTACAAGCACCATGTCTTGCATAGCGTTAAGTACTTGTTTATGAATATGCTGTGTTTCTTGGAGTCGTTCTTTAATTAACTTCTTTTCTGTAATATCTTCGGAAATACCTAAAAGATATTCTGGATTGCCATTAGAGTCTAATATAGGAATCTTTTTGGTATGTAAATAACGCGTGCCTTTCTTCTTTGTATGAATGGGTTCTTCATTGATTGTGTGTAGTTTTTTGTTTTTTAAAACAGCGCGGTCTTTCTGTGTAAATTGGTTTGCTTCATCAACGGGGAAGAAATCATAGTCATTTTTTTCTAATAGTTCTTCACGCTTGAAGCCTAACAAGTCTTCGCCTGCTTTATTGAAACGTTTAAATTTTAAGTCTTTAGCATCTTTGAGGAATATCATATCCGGAATATTTTCAATAATAGAGTCTAAGAAAATGTTAGTTTGACGTAATCTTTCTTCTATTTTTATACGATGTGTAATATCGATGTAAGATCCAACAATTTCTATCGGCTCATCATCTTTGTTATAAATAAGGCGTGCACGGTCATGAATCCATTTATATTCTCCAGAGCTATCCTTAAATCGATATTCAAAGGCGTTATAACTTTCTTTTAAAACAACGGCAAGTTCTTTGCTTAAACGGGCGCGATCTTCTGGGTGGACTTGATCCATCCAAAAATTTGATTTCTTAAGAAATGCGGATGATTTATAACCAAAATTCATTTCTATATTATCGCTAATAAATGTTACGGGAAAGTTATTGTGTATCGAACGGCTATAAATAATCGTAGGGCTAGTAGATAGCAATCGGTCAATATGAACTTGTTTAAGATCAGATTTGTTTAACTCTTCTGTGGCTTTAAATTTCGAAAGCTTGTTTACGTCTTTTTTCTTGGCGTTTGGAAGGAATTCTTTCAAGTTAAGTTTAAACATACAGCCCCCTTTAAGTGTTTAAATACATAAAATTGTAAATAAACAAAGCACCTATTTATGGATAACCTTCGCCTGAAGGTGAAAAGTAAATTTAAACTAATAACTTAAATGAACATAGTTGCCGTGGCATATGTAGGATACAAACTTATTTCCTAACAGGTTTTATTATAAATGGTAAATTGTTATTAGACAAGAAGAAATAAGTAGCCCACAAGGATGTCGATTTGACCTTAAAATGGGTTTAAATTACCCACCAATATGAAACATTTCAACTTTATCAGTTGGTATTGCGGCTTTTGGTAGTTTGGCGCGTATTTCTGAGTAGCGGTCTGCTCTTTTTTCCCAGATAGATCGGATTAAATCAAGAAGTTCTACGTCTGTGGCACCATTGCGTAGTGGTGTGCGTAAGTCTGTGCTTTGGTTCGTGAATAAGCAGGTGTAAATACGACCATCTGTTGATAGGCGCGCACGTGTGCATTCTGTACAAAAAGGCTGAGAAACGGATGAAATAAAGCCAATTTCACCTTTGTTATCTTCATAGGTGTAACGTTTAGCTACTTCACCGTAATAATTAGATTCAGATGGTTTGAGTGGATATTTTTTGGAAATCATATGTAAGATATCTTTAGAAGGTACTACTTCAGATTTATCCCAATCATTACATGTACCAACATCCATATATTCGATGAAGCGTAGAATGTGTGGCGTATCACGGAAGTATTCGATTAAGTCCATAATAGTATGCTCATTAACACCTTTTTGTACAACGGTATTAAGTTTAATTGATGTAAATCCAACACGTTCTGCTTCACGAAGGCCTTGCTTCACATCTTTAAGAATGCCTTTACCTCCTGTTAACGCGATAAATGTGTCATTATCAATACTATCTAAACTGACGGTTAAGCGTTTAAGCCCCGCTTTTTTTAAAGATTCTGCATGTTGAAATAAGAAGGCGCCATTAGTGGTTAAGGCTAAATCTTCAATAGCTTCAATAGTGTTTAATTGTGTAATGAGTTCTGTGAGATTAGGACGCAATAAAGGCTCACCACCAGTTAGGCGAATCTTAGTAACTCCTAGTTGGGTAAATAATTTAGTTAGGCGTGTGATCTCATCAAATGTTAACCACTCATCTTTATTTAAGAAGCGATAGTTTGCGCCATATTCATGGGCAGGCATACAGTAGGTACAACGATAATTGCAACGATCAATGACTGATATGCGCAAGTCGCTTAGTGCACGGTTGAGTTTATCTGTAAGTATTTCAGTCGACATATTATTCTGTTGAGGTTGTACGTTGTTGTTTCTCAATAGCTGATTTTAATGTTTGCCATGGTAGCGTAGCACATTTAATACGTGATGGCGATTTATGTAATTCTTTAAGAATACTAATGCTTTCTTGAATTTCACAACTAATCAGGCCAGGCTTATTTTGGCATAGGCTTTCTATATCTAAAATAAGTGTAATGACATCTTGAGGGTCTTTGTTCTTAACAGCATCAGCCATTAGGTTAGCTGATGCTTTGCATATTGCACAACTTTCAAGATGTAATCCAATATTTGAAATAGTATTATCTTGAATATTTAAATCTATTTTTATTGAATCACCACAAAGTTGATTGTAACCGCTCGCACTATGGGTAATGTTTGTAGGCGCTGTAAGATACTTTGTATTGAGGCTTTGCTTGACTATAGTTTCTTGATACAGCTTATTAAGCATGGCATTAATTAAATATGGCTTGTGCTTGTTTTATGGCACGAACTAAAGTATCAACTTCTTCTTTGGTATTGTACCAAGAAAATGAGGCGCGACTTGTAGCGCTGATATTAAAAAATTCCATAACAGGCATTGTACAATGATGTCCTGTGCGAACCGCAACACCTTCATGGTTAACAAGTGTACCAAGATCATGTGCGTGGACATCTTTAATAACAAATGAAATTACTGAAGTTTTATCAGACGCTGTGCCAATAATTTTTAGATTTTCAATTGCACTTAGTTGATCTGTTGCATAATCAAGGAGTTCTTTTTTATGTGCTTTAATTGCATCCCAGTCAAAGTCTTGAACATACTTAATAGCGGCATCAAGGCCAATGAAGCCAGCAATGTTTGGCGTACCTGCTTCAAATTTGTAAGGTAAATCATTATAAACGGTGCCCTTAAAAGAAACGGTTTTGATCATATCACCGCCACCTTGGTAAGGCGCCATTTGCTCAAGTAATGCTTTTTTACCGTATAAAACACCACATCCAGTTGGTCCAAATAGTTTATGTCCTGAGAAAACAAAGAAATCACAATCTAATTTCTGTACATCGATACGCGCATGAGTTACCGCTTGAGCACCATCAAGTAATACGGGTACGTTTAGAGCGTGCGCCCGATCAATGATCGTTTTAACAGGATTAATTGTTCCAAGTGAATTTGAAATATAAACAACTGAGACGAACTTTGTTTTATTGGTTAGATAAGTATCTAAGTCATCAACCAGAAGCTCTCCACGATCATTAATTGGAATTACTTTAAGGATGCATCCCTTTTCTTCACACAACATTTGCCATGGCACAATATTTGAATGATGCTCCATTGCAGTGATTAAAATCTCATCACCTTTAGTAAGGAATGGACGGCCGTATGAAGCTGCGACTAAATTAATCGCATCAGTTGTGCCTTTTGTGAAGATGATTTCTTTCTCATGTTCGGCATTGATGAATTTTTGAATAGTGCCGCGCGCGCCTTCATAAGCAGAAGTGGCTTTTTCACTTAACGTATGAACGCCGCGATGAACATTTGATGTTTCGTTTGTGTAATGATTTGTTATAGCATCAATTACACATTGCGGTTTAAATGTGGTAGCCGCATTGTCTAAATAGACAACGGGCTTATCACAAACCGATACGTTCAGATTTGGAAAGTCTTTACGTATTGTCTTAACATCGAATGGTTTCATAAATTAACTTAAATTATCAATAGACGTTTGTAGTAATTGGATTAATTTAGCGTGTACTGCTTTTGGTTTAATTGTTTCAATGGTCTCTTCTGCAAAACCATTGGCAATAATTTTAATCGCTTCTTTACGAGAAATACAACGTGTTTGAAGATAAAAAAGTTCGTCTTCATCTAGCTGTCCAATTGTCGCACCATGAGTACATTTTACGTCATCAGCAAATATTTCAAGTTGAGGTTTAGTATCAACATGAGCATTTTTACCTAAAAGTAAGTTTTTATTTAATTGGTATGAATTTGTTTGTTGAGCAATTTGACGTACAAAAACTTTACCGTTAAATACCGCATGTGAGGCATTATTTAAAATACCTTTATAAAGCTGATTACTTGTACAGTTTGGTACACGATGATCTACTGATGTGTGATTATCAACGTGCTGCTCACCATACATGCTGTATAAAGAGTTTAAAGTTCCATCAGAACCTTCACCATTAATAACGATATCTAAGTTATTACGTGTGAATCCTGTACCTGTTGTTAAAGTGAATCCTTTAAAATTAGCATTCGCTTCAATCCATGCGCGTGTATTACTAATATGATAAGCTTTTTCACTCTCTTTTTGTGCTTTAACGTAATGTAGTGTTGAGTTTTCATTCACAAAGACATCTGTTAATGTGTTTGTAAAGAACTTCAGACTATCATCGTAACTCACATGACTTTCAAGGACAGCCGCTTCACAAGATTGTTCTGTTGTGATAATTGTACGTGTTGTATTAACAAGTGCTTCTTGCAAATGTGTTGTAACGTGTACAATGTGAATTAATTTTTCAGATACAGTACCTTTTTTAACTTTAATAAATGTACCGTTGTTTGTTAAAGCATTGTTAAGTGCCATAAATGTTGTCTCTTCTGAGCCATCGTAGCGTGTTAATAAATCTTTAATTTCAGATTCATTTTCTGTCCATGCTTGCGTTAATGGTTTAATTTCAATCGTTTTTTCTTGATCAAAATTTGATAATGATGTGTTTAAAACACCATTTACAAAAACAACATTTGTTTCATCTGCATTAATATATTCTTTTAATTCAGATGGTACTTCATCTGTAGTGCTACTTAGAGATTTATACTCAACTTGGCTCCACTCTTTAAGATTCGAATATTTCCATTCTTCATGCTTAACTGTTGGAATGCCTAGTGTTTTAAAATGCGCGAAACGGTCATTTTGAAAATCGACCAACCATGATGGTTTGTTATCCGCGTTATTCTTATGTAAATTTTCAAATGTATCTATAATTGTTTGCATTGTAATTACCTTTTTTTAAACGATTAAACAGTTGTTAACCAGTCATAACCCTTTTCTTCTACTTCAAGAGCGAGTTCTTTACCGGCAGACTTAACGATCTTTCCATCATGTAAAATATGCACATAATCTGGAACGATGTAATTAAGTAATCGTTGGTAATGTGTAATCACTAAAAAGCCATTATTCTTAGATCTAAGTTTATTAACACCATCAGCAACAACACGCATTGAATCAACATCAAGACCTGAGTCTGTTTCATCAAGTACGGCGAAACGTGGGTTGAGTACAGCCATTTGTAAAATTTCGTTACGTTTCTTTTCTCCACCTGAGAAGTCTACGTTGACAGGACGATTGATAAATTTATCATCCATATTAAGCATTTTCATTTTTGTTTGTAGGTATTCGTTAAAATCTAAAACATCAATCTCTTCGGCACCATTAGCTTTACAGATTTCGTTAAAAGCTGTACGTAGAAATAATGATGTTGTAACACCCGGAACTTCTACAGGGTATTGGAATGCTAAGAATAATCCCATACGTGCGCGTTGTTCTGGTTCAAGCTCTAGGATGTCTGTCTTTTTAAAGTCAGCATCAAATATTACTTCACCTTCTGTTACTTCATAGTCTGGGTGACCTGCGATGATCTTTGACAATGTCGATTTACCAGAACCGTTTGGTCCCATAATCGCATGTACTTCTCCCGCATTAATCGTAAGATCAATACCTTTTAAAATTTCTGTTCCGTCGCCTTCGACCCTTGCATGTAAGTTTTTAATTTCAATCATTTTCTTTATCCCCTATTTATATTATCTAACTCAATTTTAATTTTTATCCTACACTACCTTCAAGTTTCATCTCAAGAAGCTTTACCGCTTCTGTCGCGAATTCCAGTGGTAGTTCTTTAAATACTTCACCACAAAAACCATTGATAATCATAGAAATTGCTTGTTCCATATCAAGGCCACGTGATGTTAAATAGAACATTTGCTCCGCATTAATTTTTGATGTTGATGCTTCATGTTCTAAAGTTGCTGTAGAATTGTTTACTTCAATATATGGAAATGTATTGGCGCTGCATTCATTTCCAACAAGCATTGAATCACATTGTGAATAGTTACGTGCATTTTCTGCACTTGGTAAAATCTTTACAAGTCCTCGGTAGCTGTTGTTTGATTGATCGGTTGAAATACCTTTGGAAATAATTGTACTCTTAGTATTTTTTCCGATGTGAATCATTTTAGTACCTGTGTCTGCTTCCATGCGTTGGTTTGTTAGGGCTACTGAATAAAACTCACCCGTTGATCCGTCACCTTGTAAGATGACACTTGGATATTTCCAAGTAATCGCACTACCAGCTTCAACTTGTGTCCATGAGATTTTAGAGTTTTTACCTTGGCATTTACCACGTTTAGTAACGAAGTTATAAATACCACCTTTTCCTTCTGCATCACCTGAATACCAATTTTGTACAGTTGAATATTTAACTTCCGCATTATCATGCGTTACAATCTCAACAACTGCTGCATGCAATTGATTTTCATCACGCTGAGGTGCTGTACAACCTTCAAGGTAGCTTACATAACTATCATCTTCTGCGATAATTAATGTACGTTCAAATTGACCTGTACCTGAGGCGTTGATACGAAAGTATGTTGATAAATCAAGCGGGCATGTTACGCCTTTTGGAATGTAGCAAAAAGAACCGTCACTAAATACCGCTGAATTTAAAGCTGAAAAGTAGTTGTCTGAATATGGCACAACTGAA
>JBLINE010000020.1:0-8499 GCA_047638895.1 Lysobacterales bacterium | reverse complement strand
CACGTGGGGCAATGAGTTCAGTAATGGCGCCCTCTCCTGGTCCAATTTCAAGAACTATATCATCCTCATGAAGATCACAACTGCTGATGATGCGATCTTTAATCAATAAATCAGTAAGGAAGTTTTGACCAAAGCTTTTCTTTATTCTATGTCCTGTTGTTTTTTTTGTACGGAATGTCATTGTTTTAAACCTATCGCTAATTTTATCGCGGCGTTCATAGATGCAGGGTTTGCTTTGTCCTTGCCTGCTATATCAAAGGCTGTGCCATGTGCCGGTGATGTTCTAATTATTGGTAGACCAATTGTTAAATTAACTAACTCATCAAAATAGAGTGTTTTAATAGGAATTAATCCTTGATCGTGATACATCGCAAGAACCGCATCAAATGTATCAAATTTACTTGTCTGAAATAATGTATCAGCGGGTAGCGGGCCAAGAACCTTATAGCCTTTACCTTTTACTTTATTTATAGCAGGAATGATTGTTTTTATTTCATCATCTCCGATGATTCCTGATTCACCCGCATGTGGATTAAGCCCGCAAACAGCAATTGTAGGGCATTTAATACCGTATAAATCTTTCAAAGTAGATGCCATTAGATTTAAATTATCTTGAATTAATTTTTGTGTGAGTGCATTTGGCACATCTTTTAGTGGTATATGGCGTGTTGCTATTTGCACACGAAGTTTTGGTGCTACAAAAAACATACCTACATTACGTGATTTAAAAGCATCAGCTAAATACTCGGTATGTCCTGTGAATTTCGGTTGTGTTAGACAGATAGCTTCTTTACAAATTGGTGCTGTGACAAGTCGATCTATTTTTTTATCTTTAAGTAAGCGAATCGCTTGATCTAAATATTCAATCGATTCTTGCCCGCTGTATTTGGTTGATTTACCAGCTTTGTGTTTTCTTGAAGAAAGTGATTTAAAAGTAATATTCTTAGACTTCTTGAAATAGCGATCAAATAATAACTGATTACCTATAATCGTAAAGTTAGCATTTATGCCTGTTGCCCGTTTGGCAAGAGCTTTAGCAACAACTTCGGCACCTATGCCTGCTGGATCACCAAGGGTAATACCTATATTTATTTGGCGCATCTTATTTCTTAATTTCGATGTAAGCATTATTCTTTAATTCTGTAAGCCATTCTTGGAATTTAACCCGAAACTTATCATCAAATACTTTATCTTTAATAAATGGTTTAACTTCACTTAATTCGGCCACTTGTCCCGGCGTTTTTTTAAGAGCTTTGAAGATGTACAATCCAGTATCTGTAGTTACAATTTGAGATACTTCCTCTATATCTAAGGCAAAAATAACATCTTCGATGTCACTCATCAATTGTCCTTTTTCAACTCTACCCACAGCAGGCGTCTCTGAGTAAGTTTCAGCAATAACTTTAAAGTCTCCGCCTGCTTTTATTTTATTTAAAGCGTCTTGGGCCTTGGCTCCTGAAGAATCTTTAGATGCACTAATAAATATAGAATCTAGTGTTATTGATTCTTTTTTAGCAAATTTTTCTTTATTAGCGTTGTAGTAATCTGTAATCTCTTGCGGATTTACATAAATTTTAGAACGCACACTATGATCAATAACATATTGAATTTTTAGTTGTTCTTCGATTTTATTACGCATATCCGTTATTGTACCGCCATGTGTTAGAAGGGCTTCCATAAATGCTTCTTCAGAGGCGTATTTAGTTTTGTATTCGTTTAAGCGTTCATCAACAGCTTCCTTGCGTACGGTTAAGCCTATTTCGTTAGAGTTACTTAGAATTAGCTTATCTTCAATCAGTTTTTCAAGACCTTTATTCTCAAGCTCTTTCATATACTGACGAATTTGTTCGGGATGATATTTTTGTGTCGCAAGATTTAAGTGTGTTGTTTTAATGTAATGCTTTAAGTCATTAAGTGTTATTAGTTCATCATTAACAACAGCAAGGATACCGTCCTCAAGTGCGAAAGTTTGTGTTGGTAAAAATAATGTTAATATAGATAAAAATAATAGTAATGAGTAGGCTATCTTTTTCATGCTTGGACCTCTTGTTTGGTTTTTAAATGTTCAACTGATTCTTTAAGTAATCGACAGTATAAGTCAAATCCGATTGTTGTTATATGTCCTGCTTGTTCTTGTCCGAGTAAATTACCAGTCCCGCGAATTTGCAAATCTTCAAAGGCAATATTAAACCCTGCACCTAAACCACTAAATTTTTTAATTGCTTCTATACGTGTTTTTGCAATTGTTGATAACTGATGCTTAGGTGGAACTATTAAATAAGTATACGCTTGAACTGTTGATCTGCCAACACGTCCGCGTAATTGATGTAATTCAGATAATCCAAAGCGATCTGCTCGATTAACAATTAAGGTGTTAGCATTTGGTATATCAATACCAGATTCAATAATTGTTGTACAAACGAGTATATCAATACTACCACCTAAAAATTGGAGCATTATCTCTTCAAGTTCACGCGGTGCCATTTGACCATGTCCGACACCTACGTTTGCTTTTGGGTGTAATCTCCTTATTATTGTAGCAATTTGATTGATATCTTCAACGCGATTATGTAAAAAGAACACTTGCCCTTTACGGCGTAATTCGCGCTTAATGGCGCGCTGTAGAAGATCTTCATCAAATTCAATAGTTTCAGTTTTAATTGGAATACGATTTTGAGGTGGTGTAGAGATCACAGACATATCTTTAGCCCCTGTAAGTGCCATATGAAGCGTTCTAGGGATGGGCGTGGCAGACATAGTTAGAACATCAGCAATTAGGCGTAAATGCTTTAATTTTTCTTTTGAGCGCACACCAAAACGTTGTTCTTCATCAATTATGATCAATCCTAGATCTTTAAAGGCAATATCTTTAGAAAGTAGCCTGTGTGTACCGATAACAATATCAACTTTTCCTTCTGCTAACTCTTTTATAGTGATAGCTTGTTCTTTTTTCGTTCGAAAACGGCTAAGCATAGCTGGTTTTACAGGAAAGTCTTTGAGTCGATTTGTAAAATTATAAAAATGCTGTTCTGCGAGTACAGTTGTTGGCACAAGAATCGCGACTTGTTTATTATCCATAACAGCTTTAAACACAGCACGCATGGCAACTTCAGTCTTTCCATAGCCTACATCGCCACATAATAAGCGATCCATAGGTTGAATTGACTCCATATCTTTTTTTATTTCATTAATTGCCAAGACTTGATCTGGTGTTTCTTCAAAAGGAAAACCATTCTCAAAATCATTTTGCCATGCAATATCTTTAGCGTACTTATGCCCTTTCATACTAGCGCGTATAGCTTGTGTATGCAAAAGTTCGGCAGCTAAGCGTTGCAGACGTTTGGTAATTTGTTTTTTCATACGTATCCACTCTTTATTTCCTAATTTATAAAGACGTGGTGGCCGTTTCGTAAAACTTACATATTTTTGTACAAGTTTCACATCATGTTTTGGTACGTATAATTTATCCCCATTTTGATATTCAATAACCAGATGTTGAAATTTCTGATCCATACGATCAATTTCTTCATAGCCTAAGAATCGACCAATACCATGTTGGTTATGAACAACATAGTCTCCCTTAGCAATGTCTACAAAATTGTTAAGGGGAATATCAGACGTAAATATTTCGTTACGTGATTTTTTTGTTTTCTTATTTGGGAGAATAATAACCATCTTGTGCTGCCAGATGGATTTAAGTGTTTTGATATTAATACTAGCAATAGCTTTTATTTTATCAAAATCAAAGTCAATTCGAACGGGTGCATCAAAAGTGATTGGGTAAACGATAAGAACTTCGCCTTTAAGGCTAAATTCTCCTTCCTGCGCGGCTAGCTTAACTTTCTCGTAGCGCATGGCTACGAGATTGTTAATGATATCTTCTTGTTCGCATGTCTGCCCAATAATGAGCTCGATGGAATCAAACATGATTATTTCTTAGCTTTTTTCTCCCATGCTAATACTAAAGGAGAAGCAATGAAGATTGTTGAATAAGTTCCAGCAATGAAACCAATAATTAGAGTTAAAGCGAAAGAGTTAAGAACCTCCCCCCCTTTTAAGAATAATGTGACAACAACAAGTAATGTTGTAATTGTTGTTAAAATAGTTCGTCCTAATGTTTGATTTATACTTTTATTGATAATTTCTGCAAGTGATTTTTTACGCATTGATACTAGGTTTTCACGGACACGGTCATAAATGATGATTGTATCATTTATCGAATAACCTGCGATTGTGAGTAATGCTGTGACTACGAGTAAGTCAATCTGACGCCCAAACATTAATAATATACCAAGTGTAATAAATACATCATGTAATAAAGCTATAACACCAGCTGTGGCGAAATCAAAATGTTTAAAACGAAATCCAACATAAATCAAAATGCCACCTAAAGCGAAGATAATAGCAAGCGCAGCCGCTTTACGTAAGGCGCTTCCAACAACAGGTCCTACTTTCTCAATACGTAAGATATCAAAAGCGTTGTTAGGAAATATTTCTTTAAATGTATCGTTTACTTGTTCGTAAGTATCTTCAGATGTACGAATAATAACGTTTTCAGGCTCTTCATTAAACTGTTGTATAACAGCATCATTTAAGCCGATTGTATTAAGGGCGTTGCGTAAGCTATCAATTTCAATCGCTTCATTAAAACGATATTCTTGGATTTGTCCACCGACGAAGTCTATGCCGTAAGCTTTTTCTTTCTTATCAATAAGAACATAAAAGCTCCCGATAACTAGAATTGCGGAAATACCAAAACAAATGAAACGTTTAGATATAAAATCAAAGTTTACATTAGAAAGTATATTTAACATCTTAAGTGATGTAAGCACCTTCCATTCGAGTAAACAATTAAAGATTGTACGTGTTACAAAAAGTGCAGTAAATAAACTGGCAATCAAACCAATTGATAATGTAACAGCAAATCCTTTAATCGGACCAGAACCAAATTGAAATAACATAAAAGCAGCAATTAAAGTTGTTGTGTTTGAATCAACAATAGCTTTAAGTGCTTTATTAAACCCTGCGTTAACAGATGCTTTTAAAGGACGTCCATTGTCAATTTCTTCACGAATACGTTCATTAATTAATACGTTTGCATCAACCGCCATTCCTAGTGTTAAAATAATACCCGCAATACCTGGTAATGTGAGCGTTAATTGTGAGTCTGGAAGCATCATGTTTAAAAATCCCATGATACCAAAAATTAAAATAAGATTGATAATTAGTGCAATACCAGAAATTAAACCAGCTTTTAGATAGTAGCAAAGCATAAAAATAAGTACCAAAGAACCACCAATGACTGTTGCGCGAATTCCTGCATCAATTGAATCCTTTCCAAGTAATGGTCCAATAGTTCTTTCTTCTTCAATATGCATTGGTGCTGGTAAAGCCCCTGAGCGTAAGGACAAAGCTAAAACTGATGCTTCTTCAAAAGTAAATTGTCCAGTTATCTGAGCACTACCACCTAAAATAGCTTCATTGATATTTGGAGCTGAAAGCACTTGGTCATCAAGTAAAATAGCTAAACGGCGTCCAATGTTATTTTTAGTTAAAGCCCCAAATTCTTTAGCACCTTCTTTGTTTAATTTAAGAGAAATATAAGGTT
Organism: Lysobacterales bacterium; assembly: GCA_047638895.1. Lineage (GTDB taxonomy): Bacteria > Omnitrophota > Gorgyraeia > Zapsychrales > Zapsychraceae > JANQNA01. Next base: position 2,891 of record JBLINE010000020.1, on the reverse strand, counting down.
GGTTAAATCCTGATGAGTCAAAGTCAACAAGGGCATCTTCTACAGTTTCACCACTTAAAGCAATTTTTGATTCAAGTAAAACGGGTTCACCATCTGAACTTTTATTGTATTTAAGCTGGTATCCAACAGGGACATTTCCTTCAAGGGCTGATTGTAGCTTGGCAGGATCGTTAGCTACTAAGTGAAAATCTAACTTAGCTACGGTATCAAACATTTTAATAGCAGTATCACGATCAGTAACACCTGGTAATTGGACAAGAATTTCATTTTCACCTTGGCGTTGAATAACTGTCTCACCAACACCAATACCATCAATACGGTTACGAATGATTTCAATAGCACGTAGAACTGCATCACTTTTTGCATCATCAGGTAGTTATTCAGTATCAACTCTAAGGATAACATGCATCCCACCTTTAAGGTCGAGCCCTAAGTTGATTTTTTCCTGAACAGGATATGTGAAAAAAATTGATGCCGCGATAACGGCTATAATTATTAATAATCGATTACGTAACTGTTTGCCCATTTGATTCCTCGAATTTTAGTATGTTAAAACGGTTATTTACTTACAGTTTCTTCTTTTTTCTTTGTGATAGCATCGCGATCAAATTCGATACGCACATTATCATCAACACGTACAACAACAGTTTTTTCTTTAACGATAACAACAGTGCCATGAATGCCAGCCGTTGTAATAACTTTGTCATTTTTTTGTAAGTTCTTTGTCATCGCGGTTTGTTCTTTTTGTTTTTTTTGCTGTGGACGTATTACTAAAAAGTAAAAAATAGCAAAAATAAGAATAAACGGTACAAATGAAAATCCGCTTGCGGCATTTTCTGGATTCATAATGATCTCATTTCTTTTTAAAAGTGGATTAAGCTGCGCTTGTTTCTTTATTAACTAGTTTCACAAGATTTTTAACAGTTTCTGACATTTGTGCACCGTTAGCCATCCATTTATCTAGTTTTTCTTGATCGATTTTTACGATGGCTGGTTTTTTAGCGGCATCATAATGACCAATAATTTCTAGATGGCGTGAATCACGCGCTTGTGTTTTGGACATCGCAACAATACGATAATTATAACGATTTCTTGTAGATTTGTTTCCAGCTCTTTGTAGTCTAATTCTAACTTCCATTGTGTTTCTCCTTATTTAATTTATATCAGTTGTTTATTCACAACTATATTTGAATTTTATTTTATTAGCCATGTGCCATTTCAATAGCATGAATAGCTGCTTTTGCTTTATTTACTGTTTCTTCATATTCCTTTTGTGGATTTGAATCAGCAACAATACCAGCGCCTGCTTGGATATAGGCTTTCTTTTTCTTAGCAACAATAGTACGTATAGTAATACAGGTATCTAAATTACCAGAAAAGCTAAAATATCCAATACAACCACCATAGGGTCCGCGTTTAGTTGGTTCGAGTTCTTCTATGATTTCCATTGCACGAATTTTTGGTGCACCAGAGAGCGTTCCAGCTGGAAATGCTGCTTGAAGAACATCGAAGCCATCTTTGCCTTTTTTAAGGCGTCCTTGGACATTACTTACAATGTGCATGACGTGAGAATATTTCTCAACATTCATGAACTCAGAAACTTTGACGGAGCCTTTTTTACTCACGCGCCCGAGGTCGTTACGTCCAAGATCAACGAGCATAATATGCTCAGCTATTTCCTTAGGATCATTTAATAGATCTTCAGCAAGCTTTTGATCTTCCTTATCATCTTTGCCGCGATGACGTGTACCTGCGATTGGGCGGGTTTCAATGAGGCCTTCATCACAACGAACAAGTAGTTCAGGTGAAGCGCCTACAATTTTCAAACCATCAAAGTTTAAAAAATACATATAGGGTGACGGATTTAGTACCCTTAATGTACGATATACGTTAAATGGATCGGTTTTTAAATCGATCTCAAATCTTTGTGAAAGAACTGCTTGGATGATTTCTCCAGCACGAATTTGTTTCTTCGCGTCTGTCACCATCTTCTTATAAGCTGCTTGCGTAAGATTTGATTTTACTTTCAATTTCTTACGCTTATTAATTGTCTTACGTGCCCCAGTAATCAATAGAGGCTTATTTAAATCTTTAATTAAAATATCAATACGTTTAAGCGCTTTTTTATACGCACGAACTTTTACTTCTTTAGTTGCTTTTTGATCGACATGTACACAAGCGACTACCTTAATCTTATGATTCCGATGATCAAAGATAACTAACTCACGTACTAAAGCCATCAATGTATCAGGTAGATTCAAATCGTCTTTTGTTTTATTGGGAAGCTTCTCAAAGAAGCGTACCATATCATAGCTACCATAACCTACTAAACCACCACAAAAACGTGGTAAGCCATCTACATGAACATATTTATATTTGTCTAAGATCGCACGTATACACGTAAGCGGGGTATCTGTAATGGTCTCTTTGACTTGTGTCGATTTACCCTGCTTAAAGTGAGTTATTGTAACATCATTATTTTTAGTTTCTAGTATTAATTCAGGGTCACGTGCCAAGAAGGAATATTGGGCAATTTTCTCTTCGCCTTCCACAGATTCTAGTAAAAAGGAGTATTTGGCACTATGACATATTCTATAATAGGCAGAAACAGGCGTTTCAAGATCCGCTATAATTTCTTTATAGACTGGGATCAGATTCCCTTTTTTAGCTAGGTGTAAGAATTCTTTTTCAGTTGGTGTATACATAATATTTAGGTGTAAATATAGCTTTAAAGCTATCTAATAGCAATATTTTTGCCTTTTAAATAATTTTTTACTTCAGGTACTGGGATTTCACCAAAATGAAATACAGAAGCTGCGAGTGCGGCATCAGCTGTTGTTTTAGTAAAAACTTCATAAAAATCTTCACGTTTCCCAGCCCCACCAGATGCG
>JBLINE010000019.1:0-8552 GCA_047638895.1 Lysobacterales bacterium | reverse complement strand
GATTTTAAGCGCGCATATTGTTGAGGCTGTTATTAAGTGCCCTGGAGAAGTAGTTGAAGTTTTAAAAGATAGTTTTATTGTATCAACGGTAGACGGTAATTTAAATATAGAGAATGTTCATTTAGAAAATTCTAAACCAATGAGTGTGGACTCGTTTCTACGAGGTCATGATCTTAAGGTTGGAGATAGGTTTGAGTAATTTATTATGCCAGAACTAAGAAAAGATCCAAATTCACAACGATGGGTAATTGTTGCCACAGAGCGCGCACGTCGCCCAGGGAATCTTATTAAAACGGATGAAGGGTTTTCTGATTTATCACAAAGCAAAGACTTATTGTCTGATCAAGTTGAGTATATTGAAAATCATGACGATCTTTACTCTACAGCGTCTGGCTATGGTGTAAGTGCTTCTGTATCGGCTGGTGATAACTTAATTAGTTTATCTGATATGAGTGTTGATCAAATTGAAGCTCAACTGCATAATTATGTAGCAAAATTTGAAGAAGTAAAAGAGAAAGAACATTTAAAGTACGCATTACTTTATAAGAATGACTCTGGTGAGTCTTCTATTGAGAATGTATCATCACATGCGCAAATATTAGCTACACCTGTTGCGCCTCTTACATTACAGAAGAAATATGATGGTGCGCGGGATTATTTCGCAGAGCATAAAAGTTGTTTGTATGAAGATATTCTTCAACAAGAATTGAAAGATAATGAACGTGTTGTAGCACAGAATGATGATTTCTTAGTTTATATTCCATTTGCTGCGCGTTTTATATTTGAAATGTCTATCATTCCGCGTGCGCATCATGCGTATTTCACAAAAGGTATTGTTGGTCGTGAGCGAGCTTTGGCGGAAGTTTTGCGTAGTGCTCTTTATAAAATTCGTCATGGCTTAAATAATGCTGCTTATACAGTAGCATTGTATACGGCACCGATTAATCCTGATTGTGCCGATGAAGGGTTGCTTAAATCATTCAGGTGGCATATGGATATTGTGCCACGTTTAACGCATACAGCAGGTTTTGAAAAAGGAACAGGATTTTATATAAACTCTGTTCCACCCGAGGCTGGGGCTGAATACTTAAGAGGTGTTTTATGAGTGAATATCGTCGTGACCCGATAACTAGTCGTTGGGTGATTGTTAACACTGATACGCCATGGCAACCGGATCATTATCCTGCAGATAATAATGAGGTACCATCGCTTGAGTTTAGTCCGTTTATTTATGGGCGTGAGCATTTAACACCACCAGAGATTGATGCGATTCATGCTGAAAACTCATCGGATTGGCTTACGCGTGTTATTCCTAACAAATTTCCAGCGTTAGGTATTGAAGGAGATTTAGATCCTGTAGATAAAGGAATGTATTACTTAACTAATGGTATTGGCGCTCATGAAGTATTGATTGAAACACCTGATCCAGTGCAACAAATGTGTGATCATTCAGATGAGCAAATGTTTAATATATTTTCTATGTATCAACGCCGTTATATAGATTTAGCGAAAGATACACGTTTTAAATATCTTTCTATTTTTAAAAATTTTGGTCATTCAGCAGGTGCTTCGATATATCATGCCCATAGTCAACTCATTGCTTTACCCATGGTGCCGATTAATGTGTTGGATCAAATTATCGGTGTTAAGAATTATGAGAATAGTAAAGGACGTAATGTTTATCAAGATATCTTAAATAAAGAATGTGAAGATGAGCTAAGGATTGTAGAAGAAACAGAAAATTTCTTAGTTTTCTGTCCATTTGCTGCGCGGCATGCTTTTGAGATGCGTTTAATGCCAAAAGATATTGGATCTAAGTATCAAGATTTGAGTGAGAATCAATTACGTGAGTTAGGTAGTTTAATGATGCGTGTGCTTAAGCGCTTAGAGGTATGTTTATCAAATCCTTCATTCAACTATTATTTACAGCTTGATCCAATGAATAGTGAAAATGAATCTTATTTATGGAACATAGAAATATTGCCAAAGCTCAATCACTTTGCTGAATTTGATCGTGAAGTAGGTTTCTTTACTGTTCAAACCCCACCTGAAATGGCTGCTCAGATTCTACGTGAGTCAAAAGTCATTGAAAACATAGTAACATAGGGTAACTAAGGTAGTAAGTACTACAAATCACTTGACATTTAAGGTCCTGAGGTTTATCTTATAAGCTTCTTAAAAATGAATTTGACACAGGTTTTACAGTATAAAAAAAGAAGAAACAGGAGAAAAATCATGGTAAAGATTGGAATTAATGGATTTGGTCGTATCGGGCGTTTAGTATTCCGTGCGGCAGTTGCAAACGGAAATGTAGAAGTTGTTGGAATCAATGATCTTATTGATGTTGATTACATGGCTTATATGCTTAAATATGATTCAACACATGGTCGCTTTGATGGTGATGTTAGTGTTGAAGGTGGAGCTTTAGTTGTAAACGGTAATAAAATCCGAGTTACAGCAGAGCGTAATCCAGCAGATTTAAAATGGGGTGACGTAAGCGCTGAGTATGTTGTTGAATCAACAGGACTTTTCCTTACTAAAGAATCAGCACAAGGTCATATCGATGCTGGCGCTAAAAAAGTAATTATGTCAGCACCATCTAAAGATGATACACCAATGTTCGTTATGGGTGTTAATCAAGATAAGTACACAAGCGATATGCAATTTGTTTCAAACGCATCATGTACAACAAATTGTTTAGCACCAATTGCTAAAGTTTTGAATGATAAATTTGGTATTGTTGAAGGTTTAATGACTACTGTACATGCAACAACAGCAACACAAAAAACAGTAGACGGTCCTTCAGTTAAAGATTGGCGTGGTGGACGTGGCGCTGGTCAAAACATTATTCCATCTGGAACAGGCGCAGCTAAAGCGGTTGGAAAAGTTATTCCAGAGCTTAATGGAAAATTAACAGGAATGGCATTTCGCGTTCCTACTCCTGATGTATCAGTTGTTGATTTGACTTGTCGTCTAGAAAAAGCGGCTAGTTATGAAGACATTAAAGCGGCTATGAAAGAAGCATCCCAAGGCGCGCTTAAAGGTGTTTTAGGATACACAGAAGACATGGTTGTTTCTAATGATTTTATCGGTGATCCACGCACATCAATCTTTGATGCGAACGCTGGTCTTTCATTAAATGACAATTTCACAAAAGTTGTATCTTGGTATGACAACGAATGGGGTTACTCAAATAAAGTTGTTGAGTTACTTCTTTATATTGATTCAGTAAAGTAATTCATACTGTATTAAGTTAAAAAAGCCGGATGATTAAATTCATCCGGCTTTTTTTATTCTTTGTGTGTCCTGACTATAGTGTAATACTAGATTAGGGGTTGAAATTGCAGGATAGATATTGAATTCCAGTACCTTGAGAAATGATACCACCATTACTAACATAATGTAAGTTATCTGAGATGGAGGTAGCAACTATTAGCATTGTCCCGCCTCCACAATGATTGATAAGATAGGTAAAGTTAGAATCATTGATATCCATATTAAAAAAAGCATTAACCTCAGAGGTATCGCTTAATTGTACAGAGGTGTTATTTGTAATTTTACCTTGAGCGAAGGCAACTTGAATTTTTGCTAAGATTGCTGTTACATTTAGTTCAGTATTTCTTAGTTTTTGTTTTTCTAGAGATTTAGTGAGTTCTGAAGCTACAAGTCCAGTGATTACACCAACTATAATTATCACGACCATTATCTCTACAAGTGTAAATGCGCGTATGTTACGAATAAGTTTCATACTATAAATATAGCTTATTAGAGGGCTTTTAGCAATAGTTGAGGGGGGGTAAATACACTATAGAAATGGCTGGTTAAATGGGTGTTTGAACGTTATAATAATTCATTCTATACGAAAATAACTGAGTATTTTTATTAGTAGCAAATAAAAGCTCAGTTATTTTTGTTAATAGGGTAAGGGGATTGATTTTATGAGAAAATATAATTTAATAATTCTAGCGGGCGGCGAAGATGAAGCTTGGTGTCATCAATATGGGTATAAGACTAAGCCATTTTTACCACTTAACGGTAAACCTATGTTGGAGAGGGTTTTACAAGCTTTTCATGCTAGTCAATATATAGATAAAATTGTAGTTGTGGGACCTAAAGAGCTTGATCAGCTTGATTGTATGAAATATGTGCATAGGAGAGTATCTTCCGGGCGATCATTTATTGAGAATCTACTACGTGGTATTTTCCATGTTAAGACATTTATTTATAAATGGGCTTTTAATCATAATGGCTATTTAGTGTCTTTTTGTGATGCCGCATTTTTAACAACGGATGTGATTGATTATACTATCAATACTATTGATAAGCATAAGCCTTGTTTAGCATTGCATTATGTAGCTAAAGAAACGATTATGAAGGGTAAGTACTTAGGCGAAAACCGTACGTTTATGTATATTGCGGGTAAGCCGTATACGGGCGCAAATATTTATTATGTGCATAAATTTAGGTTTATTTTTAGAGTTTTAAAAGATTTAATGGCTATGCGTCGTTTCCGTAAACAACCATCTAAAATGCTTCAACATTTAGAATGTGAAGGAAAACCATTTTCTTATATTGAAGTTGTCTTAAGTAAAATGATGAAAGCTAAGGCTAAGATTTTTGTGTCCCCTTATGCCGAGATGGGTGTTGATATTGATAAACCTATTGATTATGAATTAGCTAAATCAATGCTTGAAGAAGATAAGAGTGATTGCTTAGCTTTTGATGAAATGGATTTAGAAGATGTTTGTCACAAATCAGATGAAACAGACTTGGAAGTATAAGTAATTTATTTATGGCTCAAGAAGGGGATATTTTATTAAACAAACGTAACCCTCTAGTGAAGTGGCTTGGGTTTATTTTCATAATAGTTATTATTACTACAGTATCTTTCGTTTACAAAGATAACATCTCCGCACAACAATTACATGATCTGATGCAGTTAATGGGGCTTTGGGCGCCTATTCTTTTTATTGCATTGTATATCTTAATATCAGGATTTCTTGTACCATCAGTTGTTTTTAAGGTATTAGCCGGAACATTATACGGTGTTTTAAACGGTGCATTTATTGTTTCTGTAGCAGCGGTAATATCATCATTAATTAAATTTATTTTAGCGAGATACTTCTTTCAGGAATCTGTAGCACGTAAAATTGGAGAAAACACGCGTTGGCAAATGATTAGCCGTGTTATCGAAAAAGATGGTTGGAAGATGCTTTTGTTATTGCGGAATGTGCCAGTTTTAAGTGGATTGTTTCTTAATTATATTTGTGGTGTTAGTCGTATGCCTGCTCGTAATTTTGTGCTGGCATCATTTATTGGACGATTACCTCAAATATTTATGTGTACATATCTTGGGCATTTGTTGGGATATGCTACTGGGTTAGAATCAAATTCTCAAGAACATCTTGTTACTGAGTGGGTTATGTTTATATTAGGATTAATCGCAGCTATTGTTGCAAGTTTATATACAATGCGCCTTGCTAAGAAAGTGCTCGCAGAAGAAGGTATAAAGGGGTAAATAATGAAATTAAGAACATATATTATTGTATTAGGATTAATATTTGGTGTTGCTTTCTCTGCACAAGCTAAGAAGCAATCATTAACATATAAGTATTATGAAGAGAAGACAGGTAAGCAGGTTGAAGAGCATCACTTAGAGATTAAAGATTTAAAAGGAGATAAAAAAATATTCAGTCGAACAATGGACCGTAAGAAAGATAAGCTCGAAGAGGAATTTGTTGTTGATAAGAATTATAATACATTAAGTGTAGAATATAAGAATGAAGTTGAGAAAACTAATCTTAATATACAAAGAGAAGGTAATAGGTTGTTTCTGAAAGGAACTTTAAACGGAAAGGCTCTTAATCGGGAGATTAAATTGGATTCTAAGCCTTTTTATTTTTCACCAAAGTTTAATTTAACGAAGTTTGTTAATACGGGGATAAAGGAGATTCGTTTTTGGACTTTACGTAAAGATGAATTTACAAAGTATCTTATGGTTGCAAAGAATAGAGGAGTTGAAAAAATAGTTATTGAAGGTAAGGAAATTGAAGTAATTAAAGTGAAGTATTCTGCCACAGGACCAGGTGCTAGATTTTATAAACGCACGTACTATTATCGTAAATCAGATGGTATGTTTGTTAAAAAAGTAGCCCCAAAGAAAGCTAGTAGCTTCCCAGCTATTTTAGTTGATGAATTTTAAAGAGTATTATTTAGCGATTTTCTTACGACGATTTTCAACATAAGCATGTTGAAGCGCTGTGTAAGGATCGAAAGCATCTTCAACAACACTTTCATAGTTATCACGTACATTGAGAGAGAAGTTGTTTACGCGACGTACAACGCGCGCTACTTCAAAGGCATCTTCTGGTTCAATGTCATATACGCCCATCCAAAAGAATGGATTAAAAGCAGTATCAACAACATATCCAACAACATCACGCGCTGAAGATGGTCCAAGAAAAGGGAGGACCAAATAGAATCCTTCAGACATACCGTAACTACCTAATGTTTGCCCAAAGTCTTCTTTTTGTTTTTCGAGCTCAAACCAATGTTTAGCAGGATCAAAAATTCCTCCTATACCAACAGTTGTATTGATCATAAATCGACTTAGTACGACACCTGATTGTTTTGGTTTTGCTTGAAGAAGATTGTTAAATAATCTTTTTGGCATAGCAATATTAAAGAAAATATTATCAACTTTCTTTTGCACTACTTGTGGGATAATAACGTCATACCCTTTTGATAAAGGAGAGAATAAATATCTAATGAGTGTGTGGTTAAATCTAAAGAATAGTTTATTTATGGGACGTACAGGGTCACTTACAATATCACTTGATGTTTCTTCATCCCAATTATCTGCTTCAAAAATAATTTCTTCCGAAGCTAGTTCCTGTGCGCCTGCGGGGTTACTTGTAAGCGTGTAAGCTACTAAGCAAGCAATTAGAATAAGGAATATACGCAGTGATTTTTTCATAAATTTCATCTTTCTTAAGATTCGTTAAGTTTCTCTAAAAGTTCCGCAAATGATGACTTACTTAAAATACTATTGAACTGGCTACGATAATTTCCTACAGTACTAACACCCTCTATAATAATATCATATATTCTCCAAGTTGCCGAAGATTGGAGCATATTAAAGTTAATTGATACTTTTTTGCCATCAGTTAGGATTAATTCAGTTTGTACTTTAGTGCGTCGGCCTTGTGTCTTTTCTTTTACATACAATAATTGCTCTCCAGAATAAGAGTCAATTTTACTAAGATAGCGGTCTTTAAGTGTTTGAGTAAAAATTAGAATGAAGTCTTCTCTTTCTTCTACAGTACGTGTTTTCCAATGATGCCCTAAAGATCGCTTTGCAATCTGTTCGAAATTAAAAATTGGTTCAAGTAATGCCCATAGTTTGTCGCGACGTTCCATTGCTTTGTCTAAATCTTGTAGTTCAGGGTCCTTTAGAATTTGTAAGCTTTCTTCGATCGAACGAACAATGAATTCTCCAGGTAATTCTGATGCTATAGCGGTATGCGAGCCAAGACAAGTGATTGCTATTGTGAGTACTGATGTTTTTATAAAAGAGGAATATGTCATAAATAATCTTTTGTTGTTGTAGGTTAGTCGCCGTCTACTACGAAATTTTTTATAATACTTATTAAATCAAAAGGTGGCTCTGTATCAAAAATACTTTCATTTGCTCCAAGTACTATGTCTGAAGCGCCTGGTAATATTTCAATATAATTTTCGCCAAGAATACCTTTGGTACGGATTGATGCAATAGCATCATCTTGGACTTCAATAGTGTTATCGATTAACATTGTGACTGTTGCTTGATAATCTTCAAGTATGATATCATTAACTTTCCCAACAATAACACCAGCAATTTCAACATTTGTGTTTTCTTTTAAACCAGTTACAGATGTAAAGGTTGCTTTAAGAGGGTAGTTATTTTTGTTAAATAAATCAACGCCACCAAGATTCACGGATATATAAGCCATACAGCCAATGCCAATAACAATAAATAAACCGACGATTATTTCTACTTTGTTTCTTTTCATAATTTAGACCTCTTGTTACTGTTTACTCCAACTCTCCATGAAGGGATTGTTGAACAATAGTATTCTCTGATTTCTTAAGTTCTCTAGTTGTTGAATGCGTTTTTTTGTTGTTACGTATTAGATCGAAATAACTAAATATAGTTAATATTATAGGTATTCCAATAATAATGAACAAAATAATATTAGCTTCTAGTTTACTAGTTGACATAATTTAGATTTTTTATAGTTATTTACTCCAACTCTCCATGGAGGAATTGTTGGACAATAGTGTTTTCTGACTTCTGAAATTCATCGGGGGTTGTGTGTATGATGATTTCCCCATTATGTAACATAGCAACGCGATCGACAATACTAAAGACTGTTGGAATTTCGTGACTTACAATAATAGCTGTTAGGTTACGCTTTTGTTGAGTTTCTCGAATAAGCTTGTGGATTGTTTTACTTGTCATTGGGTCAAGCCCAGTTGTTGGTTCATCAAATAAAATAACTTCAGGCTTAGTA
>JBLINE010000018.1:0-8603 GCA_047638895.1 Lysobacterales bacterium | reverse complement strand
CTGAGAAAGAATCTTTTTATGAATCGGGAGAACTTAAACATAAGATGTCAATTCAAGGCACCGATTTTATTAAAGAAGGACACGTATATTTAAAAAATGGTAGTTTAGAATATCACTACTATGGGGATATTATGGGGAGTGTATTTGTAGAAGAGTACTATGAAACGGGTGAACTTAAAGCAACTTATAATTTATCAGAATTAGTATTAAGTGGTGCTTACACAGAATATGATAAAGAAGAAAATGTAATCGATTCTGGTTGTTATAAGGATGGTGTATATACCCAATGTGATTCTTTTTCTGGGCAGGATATTGTTTCAGATTTAACTTTTAAAGGTTTTGACGATTTTGAAGCTTCTTATGATGTATCAGATTCGAAAGGTATTCCTATATTAAAGAAGAAATATAAAAACGGGAAATTAATCTATAAAGCAGATTATGATAGTGAAGGAAACTTATTATCTGAGAAATAGTGCCCAATTAGTGCCCATCGTTCATCAAAAAAACCGTATCTAAATGTAACTCCTCGCGTATTAGAGTAATCCTTTTAAGAATGCATTTGTTTATCAGCCCCTTCCTTGTTATAATATCTCGATTTTAACTCATATGTAATTCTTCATAAAAAAAGGCTATTGTAATGAAATTATTTAAGAAAATTTTGGTTTTTATTGTTGTTGTTTTGGTTGTGTTATTTGTAGGACGTAATTTCTTCATCAAAGCAGTTGTTGGAGTGGGAGCTAAGGCGGTAGTAGGGCTTGATGTTAAAATGGATAAGTTTGATCTTAGTGCAACAAAATCATATTTACATATTGAAGGTTTTACTGTGGGTAATCCTAAAGGATTTGATGATCCACTAATGGTAAATATTCCGGAAGTTCTTGTGGATTATGATTTAGGAAGTTTTCTTAAGGGAGCGCCACATATTGAAGAGCTTCGTTTTAAGATGACAGAATTTGTTATTATAAAAAATAAAGATGGTGTGACTAATATTGATTCGATTACAGCTTTAGCGGGTGGTGATAAAAAAGATGGCGAGGACAAAAAAAATAAACCAAAGTCTAAAAAGCCTGCACCAAAAGTTACTATTGATAAGTTACATCTAAAAGTTGGGAAAGTAATATTTAAAGATTACTCCTCAGGAAAAGAAGATATCAAAGAGTATAATATTAACTTAGATGAAAAGCATGATAATATTAAAAGCATTGAAGCAGTGGTTAGTTTAATCATGTTTAAGGTGTTAACTAAAACAGGTTTAGCATCACTAACAAATATTGATTTAGGTAGTTTACAAAATGTGGCAGAAGGCAGTATCGGCCTTGCGACAGATGCTTTAAAGTCAACGGGTAGTTTGATTAAAGGAACGGGATCATCAGTTAAAGATTCTGCAGAAAGCTTAAAGGAAACTGGATCTAGAATTAAAGGTTTATTTAAGAGAGACTAAAGACGTAAAGTTGTACGTTTTTATTTGTAATATATATGCGTAAATTATCTCATGAAGAATTACTTGATCGACAGAAAGATCAAAAGAATCAAAAGAGTATGCCGATATGTGCAGTTCTTAATGATATCCGTAGTTTGCATAACGTAGGTTCAATTTTTCGCACAGCTGATGGTGCTGGTGTAGCAAAAATTTGGATCTGCGGTATTACAGGGCATCCGCCTAAGAATCAAATTGCAAAAACAGCTTTAGGGGCTGAAGATTCTGTCGACTGGGAATATCGAGAGAATATTATTGATGTTCTTAAAACTTTAAAGCAAGAGGGCTGGCAAATTGTGTTTCTTGAGCAGATCGAAGGCAGTATTGTTTATGATGATTTTACTCCGGATAAGCCTGTAGCTATTGTTTTAGGTAATGAGATTGAAGGAATATCTGATGAAGTTTTAGCTTTTTGTGATCAAGCCATTGAAATTGATATGGCTGGGGTTAAAAATTCACTTAATGTATCGGTTGCTTTTGGTATTATCACGTATCATTTAAGAAGTTGTTTTAAGAAAATAAAGATAGTTTAATAATTTGAATAAATAAGGTGTAACAATTGTTTAAGAAAGTAGGAGCACGATGGATCAAGCAAGTATGAAAGAAGTATGGAAGTCAATGTCGAAGTTATTACGTTCCCATCCTTGGCATGGCATTCCGATTGGTGAAAAAGCACCAGAAATTGTAAATACATATATCGAAACGGTACCGACGGATACTGTTAAATATGAAATTGACAAACAGAGTGGGTTTTTAAAAGCAGATCGCCCACATAAATATTCTAGTATTTGTCCAACGCTTTACGGATTTATACCACAAACATATTGTGGTGAGTTAATTGGAGAATATTGTAGTAAGTTTACAGGACGACCAGATATTGAAGGTGATGGTGATCCACTTGATATTTGTATCTTATCAGAGAAGACAATAAGTCATGGGGATATTATGGTACGTGCTATTCCTATTGGTGGTTTTCGTATGATCGATCAAGGACAGGCAGATGATAAAATCATCGCTGTTATGAAAGATGATGCGCTTTATAAGCAATGGTCAGATATTTCTGATTGTCCAGAGGGATTTTTAGATCGATTAAAGCATTATTTTGTAACGTATAAAGAGTTACCGACGACAACAGATCCGATTTGTGAAATTACTCACATTTATGGACGCGCAGAAGCATTTGAGGTTATTCGTCGTAGTCGGGAAGATTATAAAAACAAGTTTAGTGAGATCTCATCATTTATGAATGATCTTGAGTAAAGGAAATATATGACATCTAAAAAAATTGTTGTTTCAGTAATTATATTCACTCTTCTTGGAATAACAATTTTTTTAGGTATCAAACATCACCACGACATATGTCTTGCCTGTATTACTAAGTCGCTTAACGCAGATGTTATTAAGCATTACATTGAAAGTTTTGGCCCTTGGGCGATTGTTGTTTATGTAGCGCTATATACACTTAACACCGTTACACTTATTCCACCTATTGCATTTATGTCTTTATCCGCAGGAGCTTTATTTGGTCCTGTTTGGGGAACTGTTGCTTTAACGCTTGGTTCTTTTTGTGGAACAACCACGACATTTGTTATTTCTCGTTTCTTCGGCGGGAAGTTAGTTGATAAATTTGTAAAGGGTAAGGCTGCTGATTTTAACGATAAACTAAGCCAAAAAGGTTTCATTGTTCTTCTTCCGATACGATTGATTGGTTTTCCTCCGTATGAATTTGTTAATTATGCCTGTGGGTTATCTAAAATTTCTTATAAAGATTATATATCAGCGACTATGTTGGGTATGGCGCCCGCGATTATTATCCAGGTACTTTTGGCTGATCGTTTAGCTAATTTTAGTTGGAAAGATCCTGTTTTGTATGTGGTTGTTGCCATGTTTATTGCGATGGGTGTAGTTACTGGAAAAATTATAAAAAGACAACAAAGTGAAAAAACTAATGGCTAAATATGATTATGATTTAATTGTAATAGGTGGCGGTGCAGCTGGGCTAACATCATCAACTTTTGCAGGGCAAACAGCCGCTAAGACACTTCTTATTGAACGCGAAGAAAAACTAGGTGGAGATTGTTTGCATTACGGTTGTGTGCCTTCAAAGACTTTAATTAAAAGTGCTTATGCCTATAATGTCATGCGTCAAGCCGCGAAATATGGTTTGCCTGATGTTGAATTACCTAAAGTTGATTTATCAAAAGTACGTGATCGTATTCGTGGAGTTGTTGATAAAATTCAAGAACACGATGAGCCAGAATATCTAGAAGATAAATATAATGTAGAAACACAGTTTGGTAGTCCTAAGTTTTTAGATAAACATACGATTGAGTTATCAGGTAAAGAAATCACGGCGCGTTATTTTGTTGTTGCGACAGGTTCAACGCCGTTTGTCCCACTAATAGAAGGTATTAATGATGTGCCATATATCACTAACATGCAAATTTTTAATTTAGATGAGTTACCAGAATCAATGATCGTTCTTGGTGGTGGCCCGATCGGTATGGAGATGGCACAATCTTTTGCACGTTTAGGGAGTAAGGTTACAGTTGTTGAGTTTGCGCCAAGTATTTTAATTCGGGAAGATGAAGATATTGCTGCTTATATGACTGAACAGATGGAAGCTGAAGGCATCAACTTATTAGCTAAAACAAAAGCTGTTAAAGTGAAGCATGAAAACGGTACGTTCACAGTAACGGTTGATAAAGAAGGTAAGACATCGACTATTCAAGCACAAAGCTTATTGGTGGCTACAGGACGTAAGCCGAATGTTGATGGCTTAGATTTAGAGAAAGCTAATGTTGAGTACACACCACGTGGTATTAAGGTGAATAATAAGTTACAGACGACACAGAAAAATATTTATGCGTGTGGTGATGTGAATGGTGGATTGGCCTTTACACATGTTGCTAGTTATGAGGCGGTAGTTGCGATTACAAATATGATTTTAAAAGTACCAACAAAAGCTAATTATACAAATACACCGTGGGTGACATATTTAGATCCTGAAGTAGCATCGATTGGCTATAATGAAACGCGCGCCTGTGAGGCAGGTATTGATTATGTATTGCATAAAGAGACGCTCGCACATAATGATCGTGCTTTAGCTGAAGGTGAGACTAAAGGTTTTATTAAAATTCTTATTAATAAAAAGAGTAAGCCAATAGGTGTGCAAATTGTCGGCTATCACGCTGGTGATTTGATTCATGAATGGGTGCCTGTATTAAATAGTAAGTTAAAACTTTCGGCACTTACCAATTCTATTCATGCGTACCCAACACTTTCTGAGATAAATAAAAATGCTTCTGTGAATTATACGGTTTCAACTATTCCTTCTTGGACAAAGGGCGTACTTAAGATGGTGTTTGGGTATCAAGGTAAAGTCTAAAACTTTTTAAAGAACACGTATCTTTACTTGTGCGCGCCTAAGCACGGTGCTAAAATAACCATAAATAATAGACTTTCAGAAAGGATTTTTGTGGTTAGAATAATCTTCCTCTTATCAGTATGTTTCACAATTGCATTAGATCTTCTTTTTATACCAATATTTCCAAATGTTATTTGGTTTCTTGTTGTTATCATTCCACTAACTCTTATTGGTCTGAATGATATGCTTCAAACAAAACAAGCCATCCGTCGTAATTTTCCTATCATTGGTAATTTCCGTTATTTAATGGAAAAAGTTCGCCCCGAAATCAATCAATACTTTGTAGAATCAAATGAATCAGGAAAGCCGTTTACGCGAATGGAACGTACAGCGGTTTATCAACGGGCTAAAAATGTGCGTGATACTATTGCTTTTGGAACACAAAAAGATGTGTATGAAGTTGGTTATGAGTGGGTTAATCATTCATTAACACCACGTGATGTTGATGTTGAGAACTTACGCGTTATGGTTGGCGGTAAGGATTGTACACAGCCTTATAACGCTAGTGTTTTTAATATTGGTGCTATGAGTTATGGCGCACTGAGTCGTAATGCTATTATTTCTCTTAATGAAGGGGCGCAAATAGGTGACTTTGCTCATAATACTGGAGAAGGTGGTATTAGCGCACATCATTTGCATGGCGGTGATTTGATATGGCAGCTTGGCACAGGGTATTTTGGATGTCGTACGCAAAATGGTGAATTTGATGCTAAGCAATTTGAAGAACGTGCTAAGCAAGATTCTGTAAAGATGATAGAGCTGAAATTATCACAAGGAGCTAAACCTGGTAAGGGTGGTATTTTACCTGGTGTTAAGGTGAACGCTGAAGTGGCTTTAGCACGAGGTATTGAACAGGGGAAAACTGTTGTTTCGCCTGCAGCGCATTCAACGTTTGATACACCACTTGAATTATGTCATTTTATTGCTAAATTAAGAAAATTATCGGGTGGGAAGCCTATCGGTATTAAAATATGTTTAGGTAAACCACGAGAACTTATTGCGATTTGTAAAGCAATGCGTGAGACAGATATTACACCAGATTTTATTGTTGTTGATGGGGGTGAGGGTGGCACAGGAGCTGCACCTCTTGAGTTTGCGAATAATATTGGCACACCATTAACAGAGGCTTTAATATTTGTTCACAACGCTCTTGTTGGTTTTTCTCTGCGTGATCGTATGCGTGTTATTGCTAGTGGTAAAGTCACAACAGGTTTTGGTATGATACATCGCATGTGCACTGGTGCTGATATTGTGTATTCTTCACGTGGAATGATGATGGCTTTAGGTTGCATTCAAGCGTTAAGATGTGATTCGAATACTTGTCCTACGGGCGTAGCTACGCAAGATCCTGGCTTAACGGTTGGGCTTGTGACGGCACATAAACGGGAACGCGTGGCAAACTATCATCGTAATACGTTGTATAACTTAGGTCAGATGATTGGTGCTATGGGGCTTGATCACACGCAGCAACTCAGACCATATCATCTTATGCGTCGTGTGGATAATACGCATATTATGACTTATGGTGAAGTGTATAATTTCTTAGAAGATGGTGAGCTATTAAATAAACCATACCCACCTAGGTTTCATCGTGCGATGCTTGGATCAGAGGCGGGTAGCTTTAAGTGTATGATTGATGAGTAATGTTAACTTAGAAAGATAATGTGAGTGGATTTATTATGAATAAAAAAATACTATTAGTTGATGATGACCCTATTGTGGTGAAAATTATTATGAAGCTATTAGTGAATAACAACTATGATATTGATTTAGCGAAAGATGGTTTAGATGCTTTAGTCATGATTAAAGAAAATCCACCGGATCTTGTTATTTTGGATGTTATGATGCCAGAAGTTAATGGGTATGATGTTTGTTATCAATTACGTTTTAATGACGACTATAAAAAAGTGCCAATTATTTTATTAACGGTACGTGATCGTGAATTGGTAGGTGATATTTCAGAACGGGTTGATATTGAGTATATTCAAAAACCAATTGATATTAAGGTGATGTCTGAAAAAATTGAACTTTTATTATCTAAAACTGAATAACTTCTATAGTTAAGTAATGTGTATTCATGAGCGATTTAAATAAACCAATTTCTCCGGACGAAGAACCTTCCACAAGCAAAGTTATTAAGAAAAAATTAACACTAGTGTTAGTTGTTATTGTAATTGGTGCTGTTATTTTATTCGATATTTTTATGCGTGCAGATCAAACACCATTTAATAGTTTAGATCCACGGAGGTCAAAAGGATCTATGTCTGAAGCCGCACTTCAGATTGTTGAGTTTGTTGATTTTCAATGTATTGAGTGTGCACATGGTGCGTACTTATTACAAGAATATATGCAGCGCTATCCAGAGGGTATTTCTTTAAGTGTTAAATATTATCCATTAGGTGACTTAAATTCCGGGCTTAGTGCACGCTATGCACATTGTATGGCCGAACAAGATAAATTTTGGCCTTATCATGATTTATTATTTAGACATCAAGCATCATGGCGTAGTTTACATGTTGTAGAGCCGTATTTAAAAGGATTGGCTCAAGATTTAGGTGCGCGTGTAGAGGAGTTAAGTGTATGTGTGGAAGCTAAGGAAACACGTAAGATTATTTTTCAAGAAAGATTAATGGGGGATTCTTATTTTGTTAAGATGACTCCAACATATTTTGTTGATGGTGAGATGGTTGTTGGCGCTCAGGAACTTGAGAAGGTACTACGTCAATTTTTTGAGAATCAGATGGATGAATATATGTAGAGTTTAGTAATTATTTACTAATCGTAATTTTAAAGGATTTTTAATGAAGCTTAATGTGACTGTTTTAGGGACGGGATTGTTGGGGCATGCTTTATCTGAGAGGCTTCTTGATTTGGGCTTCCCCGTAACTGTGTGGAATCGTACAGATTCAAAGACGAATAAATTAAAAGAACAAGGCGCAAGGGTAGCAAAAACTGTGGGTGATGCGGTTAGTTCGGCCGATTGTATTATTTTAATGTTATCTGATGCTAAGGCTATTTCTGATGTATTAAGTCTAGAGGATGGATCTTTAAATAACAAAACAGTTATTCAAATGGGAACTATTTCATCTGTTCAAAGTATGCAAGTGCAAAAGAAGGTATACAAATTGGGTGGTGAGTATTTAGAATGCCCAGTGCTTGGTAGTCATACTGAGGCACGTGCAGGTACGCTTATTTTAATGGTTGGTTCCACTCAAGATAAGTTTGACCATTGGAATGATTTCTTAAAATATTTTGGACCGAAGCCTAAGCGTATTGGTAAAGTTGGAAAGGCGGCGGCACTTAAGCTTGCGTTAAATCATTTAATTGCTGTACATGCTGTAGGTTTCTCATTAAGTATGAGTTTAATTCAGAGTAATGAGATAGACGTTGATGATTTTATGGGGATTTTAAAACAGAGTGCATTATTTACACCAATGTATGAAAATAAATTAAATAATTGGAAAGAACGATGCTATGATAATCCTAACTTTTCAGTGAAGCATTTACTTAAAGATGTTAATTTGGTTGTACAACAAGCTGAGGCGAATGGGTTGTGTACGGATGTTATACAATCGATTGAAGGTGTTGTTGAAAAGACAATAACACAAGGATTAGGTGATAAAGATTATTCAGCCGTTTTTGAAGTGATTAAAAATGATAAAAGTTAATAACATTTCTAAACAATTTGGGCAATTACAG
>JBLINE010000017.1:0-8627 GCA_047638895.1 Lysobacterales bacterium | reverse complement strand
CTTAAACCCAACACCCATAATAAAATTACGTTCTGGAGCTGGTGAGCCTGAAATTGTTAAAAGATTAGATGATCTAGTTAAAGAACTAAAATACTTCTCATCCGTAATATTGTTAATCGCTCCAAATATTTCCATATTCTTATGATTAAAAGTAATTTTAGAATCTAGAACTAAATACGAGTTAACTTTTGCCGCATTATTTGTAAGATCACTAACAGCAAAACGACTCCCAACATAGCGTCCTTCAACTGATAAATTAAAATACTTCATAAAATCAGCAAAGATTCCAAGCTTAGCTTGATGACGTGGTACGAATGGAATATCTTTACCATCGTTACTCCCCTTACTAAACTCAGGAATTTGATACGTAAAATTACCCACAACCTCAAGCCGATCAAGAAAATCGATATCAATGAAACTAAGTACGTCTAACTTATTACCAAACTCTATTCCAATACGACGCGTCTCATCATAATTAGCATTAGAGAAAGTCGCTGGATCAAAGTATATTTCATTATCTAACTCAATCCAATATGGTGTTAATGTTGCCACATATTTATCCTTAAAATTATGTTTAACTCCTATTTCAAACTGAGTACCTGTTTGTTGTTTTAAACCTAAATTCAAACCAGGTGTAATACCAAACCCTGGGAAATTCGCTGTTGTATACCATTCATCAGTAGCTAAAAATCTAAAACTTTGTTGAACATTAGCAAAAACATTAGATCCTTTAGCATACTCATACTTAAGTCCTCCCATTGAAACAATTTCATCAGGTGAGTTCTCTTGAAATGTAACAACATTAGTTTGATTAAATGTATAATCTGCTTTGTGATAACGAATACCCGCATTCGCTGATAGATTATCAATAACTTCGTATTGCAAATACCCATAAATACCTAGTTCCTCTTTAGATATAGTTAACTGATCAACATTTGCGCCACTTCCAAGAATATCATTCTCATGATCGTAATAATCTATACCTAAAACAAAATCTATATCTTTATCAAAAACTTTTTGATTGAAAATATATTTAGCTGTTATACCTTTAGTATCAATCCGTCTTGTTGTATGAAACGATGAAAATAAATTAAATTCATCATAGACATCACGATCACGATACATAAAATCAACAACAAGATCCCCTAAGTACAATTCATCAGTCCAAGGTGTAACATCTAAACCAAACTTATAATAAGCATCTTTTGTAAATGACACATCATTCGGTGTATCAGCACTACGACGACCGTTAGCCGTAATATCCGCGTATGATAAACCACCAGGCAATTGTTGTCGATCATCGTGATATCCAACTTGAAGACGTGCTGAAACGTTATCATTAACATCATATTGAAATTTAGCATTAACATCATCAGATTTTAAATCACTATTATCACGAAACCCTTTACGGTTATCATTCTTAGCATAAATAAAATACGATAAATCACGTGCCTTACCATACACTTCAACATCACTAGAGGTTGCTTCATAACTACCATAAGTCGTTCCAATACGCCCATGCACGCCACCCTCGCCATCACGTGTAATAATATTAACAACACCCCCAACCGCATTATCCCCGTAAAGAACCGAACCAGCACCACGAATAATCTCAATGCGTTTAACAGCACCAATTGGTATTTGTAAAAGATCAGGAGCAGCTAAATCTACCGAATTAATACGTCGCCCATCAATCATAACAAGCACATTACTTGCCGCCGTTTCACCAAAACCACGAATATCAATCTTAGCTGATTTCGTTGTACTATTATCTGAAACATTCACACCTAAAGCTGAGCGCAGAACATCTGGTATAGTTTGCGCGGTCGAATTCCTAATCTCATCTTCAGTAATAACAGTTATATTTCCTGCGACCTCATACTGTTTTTGCTCCAAACGGGATGCTGTAACAACAACCGTATCCATTTCAGACGTAATTAACGCCTGTGCCATTGAGCTGTTTAAAACAAGCAAACCAAGACTTAATAAAATTACTTTCTTCATTTAAAATACCTTCTTTCCTTTAATCTTCGTTAAACAATTATAATTATTACGCTAGAAGGAGTTTGGTGTGTTTAAGAAGTGATTAGATAATAAAGAAATCCCAGCCGTTTCCAGCTGAGATTATACCCGTAATCTTAATTCTCAGAATTTTACCAAACTTGTCTACCGCAAGTTTTTAAAACAACTTTAGCAGCTTTCTGACTTTTTGATGTTAAATACTAACACCAAATTACAGCGGCGGGACCGTTCATGACTTACACATGATTTCCTGCAAATTTCTACCCATGTAGAAATAATAAAGTTGTTTATAAAGCTTCAGCAAACGCTAAATGTTTCATCCGTTTAGCTAAGAACTCATAAGACCCAAAAAGAACAACCGTATACACTAGTGTTGAAATAAGTGTATTCGTAAAGAATGGAATTCCCAGTGTATAGCATTCCACTAATCCTGTTAAATTTTTTGCATACATAGCAGTTGAAATCCATACTCCAAAATTAGTAACAACAAAAAATAAAACTGATGATCCAATAGCTGTTATAACACTATTCTTTGTTGATAACTTACTCTTAAGAAGCATACCGATGCCTGTAATAAGCAATATACTCGCCCATGTAAAGAATAATGTGGGATGAAATCCTATAATAAAATCACTAATAATCATTAATGTGATCGGCATCCACAACGCCGTTCTTTTCTTTAAATAAACACCACCAAATAATGCAATAGCTAAAATCGGCGTTACATTTGGTATGTGAATAATAAGTCGTGTTATAAGTCCTAAAATTATAAGTGCTACTGCTAGCATAATTTTTCCCTATTTCCCTTTTTCGATTTCACGTATTTTATCACGTACTATAGCAGCTTTTTCAAAATCTTCCAATTTAACTGCTAAAATTAATTGCTTCTTAAGATCTTGTAGTTTTGATGTTTTCTTTTTAGTTGATGTTGAAACATTACGTGGTGCTTTACCAAAATGTTGATTAGTCCCATGAATTTTCTTAAGTAATGTCGACAGTTGCGTACGAAAAGCATCATAACAATGACTACACCCAAGACGCCCAAATTTACGGAAATCTTCGTAAGTCAATCCACATTCATCACACTTAACACCAACAGATTTCTCTGTCTTTACAGATTTACCAAAATCCGCAAGTCCAGCCAATAAATCTGCTAACCCAAATTGTTTTTCAGATTGAATAGCCTCAAGCTTCGGGCACTTATCACACAGGTGCATTTCAGACATCTTACCATCAATTATTTCAGTTAGATGAATTGTTGGCTTTTTTCTGCAATCTTCACAGTAAGGTTTAACTTTTTTTGTCATAATTTATTCTTCTAGTTATTAAGTTTGTCGGTCTTCTTCTATTTGACTTCCGCGAAAAACAATAGCATTTCGTACACGTATATCATCATACCCAATATCAATCAAAGCTCGTTCCATCAAATCTATCGCATCACAAACATCAATTACTTCTGTATTCTCTACAATAACTCGTCGTTGATCATATTCAATTGTAATCTTCATAATAATAAAACTCATCCTAATATATCTATTCTATTCAAAACATTTAATCATGCAACAACTTTGCTACATCTTTAGCAAAATATGTAAAAATAATATCAGCACCCGCACGTTTGATGCTTGTTAAAGACTCCATCATACATTCTTCACGATCAAGCCATCCATTTTGAGCCGCAGCACAAATCATTGAATATTCCCCACTCACATTATAAGCCACTACTGGAACATCTGTCATTTCACGAACCACACGAATAACATCTAAATAAGGCAACGCTGGCTTAACCATAACCATATCCGCTCCTTCTTCAATATCCAATTGAACTTCACGTAACGCTTCTCTTATATTAGCTGGATCCATTTGATATGTTTTCTTATCTCCTGCCTTAGGCTTTGAATCAAGTGCATCACGAAAAGGGCCATAAAATGCAGAACAATATTTTGCTGAATAAGCTAAGATTCCAACATGCGTAAATCCAGCGTCATCAAGTGCTTGTCGAATATATCCCACACGCCCATCCATCATATCTGATGGTGCTACAATATCAGCGCCAGCTTTAGCCTGAGCCACTGCCATCTCAGCTAAGATTGGTAATGTTGCGTCATTAACAATTTCTTCTCCTTCAACTAATCCATCATGCCCATCACTAGAATAAGGATCCATTGCCACGTCTGTAATCACACAAATATCTGCAGTACTTTCTTTAATCGCACGTACCGCCGTCTGCAATAATCCTTTGATATTCTTACTTTCCGTAGCATTCTTATCTTTAAGATTATCTGGAAGGCTCGGAAACAACGCCACTGCGTTTATACCTAAACCGTACAATTCTTCTACCTCTTTAACAAGTAAATCAACACTCAACCGATCAATACCTGGCATAGATGTAACAGCAATACGTTGTTGCGTGCCTTCAATAACAAATAAAGGCATAACCAATTCACCTACATGAAAATCAGTCTCTGATACTAAACTACGTATCGCTTCGTTTTGTCGATTACGTCTTGGTCGTTGAGTTAAATTTATATTTTTCTTCATATCTTAATTAGCATTCATGCGTTGGTTAAAATTAGAATTTAAATCTTCACATTCTTTGGTAAGAATACCTTTAATGACTTCAATACCATTTGTTTTTAAAATCGTTAATCCATATCCGCGATGATCAGGATTAGGATCAATAGCACCTACAACAAGTGTTGCAATTTTAGCCCCAATAATACGATCTGTACACGCATCTGTCTTGCCTTCCGTCGAACAAGGCTCTAGCGTAACATACATGATTGATCCTTGCAAAGGCTTTCGCCCAAGTGCAATAAGGGCATTGCGTTCTGCATGTAAACCGCCAAAAACTTCATGATACCCACGGGCTACAATAACACCATCTTCCACAATCACGCAACCAACCATAGGATTTGGCGCGACTTTACCACGCCCCTTCTTTGCTTCGTCAATTGCCACCAACATAAAATCTTCATGCGTCATGACTTCTCCATACTTTCCTTTAAATTACATACCCACAATAAAGCGCCCGCTAAAATCATAGCCAAGCATAATAACTGTCCCATACTAAAAGACATCCAAACAAAACCTAGGTGTGCATCAGGTTGACGGAAGAATTCAATACAAAACCGTACGGCACCATAGGATATCAAATACATAGCCGATAAAAACCCTCGGCTCCTAACCTTAGTGCTTAAGAAACTAAGCAAAACAAAACATATAAAACCTTCAAAAAATGCCTCATATAATTGCGAGGCATGTCTTAATTCATGTGTTGCTGCTGTAGGAAAATACATCCCCCATGGCACCTGTGTCACGCGCCCATATAATTCATGATTTAAAAAGTTACCAATACGTCCGAACATATAACCAAGAGGTATGAGTGGTACTATAAAATCAGTAAAAGTTAAAAAAGGAATGTTCTTTGAACGACAAAAAAAGTAAGTTGTACCAATGAACCCAAGAACACCACCATGATAAGATAAACCACTAATGCCAATAAACCTTATTCCCTCTGAGAAGTCAAAAGGTATAAGTATTTGCAGAAGATTATGTGAGAAATATTCCCAGTCATAAAAAAGAACGTAACCTAAACGCGAACCTAAGACGACACCAATAATGATCCAGAAGAAATAATCTTCCATCACCATACGTGTGACATGCTTCTGTCCATTTGAACGTTTTAAAGCGAGAAAATAAATAACCAAAAAAGAAACTACATACATAAGCCCGTAATACCGCACTTGAATAGGACCAAGTGTAAATAAAATCGGACTAATTTTTGCGGGTAATTGTTGCCACCAATCTATCATATACGCACTACTTATTTATGTGTGTGTTCTGCTTTATCTTCACCGAAATAACTCATTTTAAAACTCTCAAGCAATTCTTCAAGTGTATCAACATTCGCCTCATCTGTCGTTTGCTTCGTTTTCATAGCCGTTCGCAACATCTTATGCAGTAAAGTTATTTCTGTCATGTATTTAGCATAAGCATCCTTATCTTTACTATCTACAGGCTTAATACGTTGTGTCATAAAATAATGATAAAAAATCTCCTGTACTTCTTTGGCATGTGTTTCTTTATTATCTACCCAACGAATAAGTTGATTATAATTTTCATCACCATCTTTAGATAATTCTTCAATCTTATTCATTGATTTACGAATTGTTTTAGCGTGTTCTGCTATTAAGTCTGTTCTTAATTGATCGGTATAAATACCACATGGTATTTCACAATGAGCTAAAACATTTGAAGAAAATCCTAAAACCAAAAATACAGCAACAAGTATTATCCTATTCATTTTCTTATCCCCTTTATCTGTTATTTAAACCGTTGTAATATCAATAAGCTCTTCAACAAGCAGTACTGGAATATTATTGCGAATAGGATAAACAAAATCATCATCCCCTACGCGCTTTAAACCACCATCTATAACTTCTTCTACCTTAGCCTTATTCTTATACAATAAATCATTAGCTTTAATCTTATCATTAATTGATTTAATTAATGCCTCATCAATTAATACAAGATTCTTCTTTGTTTCTGGGCAAGCCAGTACACTAAGTAATTCTTCATCAATCATGATACTATCCTTTAGTTGCCACTGACGTTAGCCAGTGATTGTAAGCGTTCTACCATCGAGAAAAACCCATTACGACGATTAGGCGATAGGTGACTATCAAGCCCTAATTTACTGAATATTTCTTTAATATCTGTATCACGAATTTCTTCAGGTGTTTTATCATCATAAACAGCATGTAATACACCAATAAGTCCATTAACAATCGAAGCATCACTATCAGCTCTAAATACCACTTTAGGTGGCGTGTCATCCGTAGCACCAATAACCATATGTACAACAGACATACACCCATGTATACGATTAGCTTCTGTCTTCTCGCTCGCTTCTAAAGGAGTAATCTTTCCTCCGAGTTCAATAATGAAACGATACCGCTCTTGCCAATCTGTAATTAAATCAAACGTTTTATATAATCTATCTAAGGTAAGTTTCTTACTCATAATATTATTTATTCATTTCCCAAACGAGATGCTTAATTTCTGGTTGTATTAGTTTTTCCCAAGCTAATTTCACAGCATTAGGTGAACCTGGCACACTAAAGATTAAAGTGTCTTTATAAATACCTGCCGTTGCTCGAGATAGTATAGCTGATGAACCTATTTCTTTATAACTTAAATAACGAAATATTTCACCAAACCCTGATAAGACTTTGTTTAATTTCTTACTAACCACATCAAACGTACGATCACGTTTAGAAATGCCTGTACCTCCATTAAGCACAATGACATTAACTTTGTCGTTCGCTAATCGCTCAATCACTTCATCAACCAAATCACATTCATCAGCGATAATGAAATAATCCGCAACTGTATGCCCAGCTGTAGTTATTTGTTCTTTCAAATACTGTCCATTAATATCTGTATCCGTCGTGCGTGTGTCACTCACGGTTACAACAGCAATTGAAATATTATTAACATCACAAGCATGTTTCTTATGCTCACTTGAAGATGCTGAGGTATGAGAACTCATTTACTTCAAACCACCTTCGATACCTTTACGAATAACCGCAACAGCATTATGACTATGTAATGATTCTAAATGCTCAACAGATACAACCCAATCAAGAAATCTTGGTTCATCATTCAATGCTTTACTTAGGCGTCGTGTCGCATGTTCAACAAACATTGGGTTCTCTGCATTTAAAACAGCAAATGCTTGTTCATCAATACGTTTAACAAAACTTTGCGTCTCAGTTGGAATCGCTAAACGTAGAATATCAACAAGATCTTCAATGAAGAATTCTTCATCCGCTGATAACTTAACCGTTACAATCGCTTCTGAACGTTGCGAATGAGCTACAGCCATACCGCTACCTTCTTCTGTTACATTATTCTTATATTCATCTTCATATTGTTTAGACATTGATAAACTACAAGGGCATGTTGATGAATACTCATAATGAACACTTAAGAAAATACCTACATCTCCATTTTTATCTTCACGTCCTTCTAAAACACATCTGTAATACTGCCATCCATATTTATCACTCTTCAATGCTTTTTGTTTAATCGGATAACTAAACCGTATCTTCAAATATGATTGATCAAAAAGAGGTTCATCTGTGCTATCACGCATATCTGCACGGTAACGATGTAGTATCGTCTTAAAAAATGTATTATCAACAATCGCGTCATCTGCCTCTTCACCTAAAATAGCGTATAAACGACTCATGTTAATCCCAGCTTTTCCTTTTGGAAAATAGATATACATACTAGTTTCTGCATCATGATTCATAACTGTGCCATCTTTATGCTTAAATTGTAGTGGAATACGAAATCGATTAATCCCTACTTTATCAATATCGATGCCATATAAGTCAGGTAAACGATGAAAATCATTTAAGCCAGATTCATCTTTTTCTACACATTTTAATATTCTATCTTCTCTTGGTGTCATAGTATCCATAATCCCCTTTTTCATTAATAA
This sequence comes from Lysobacterales bacterium, assembly GCA_047638895.1. Lineage (GTDB taxonomy): Bacteria > Omnitrophota > Gorgyraeia > Zapsychrales > Zapsychraceae > JANQNA01. The sequence continues at coordinate 94 of JBLINE010000017.1, read as the reverse complement.
AACACAACGTCATGCTTTATTAAGTCTTTATTTACATAACAAAACTTTGCTGAGAAGAACCTGCCCTCTTCTAGCCACTTTAAAAAATATTTAT
>JBLINE010000016.1:0-8778 GCA_047638895.1 Lysobacterales bacterium | reverse complement strand
GAAGAGAATTACCGTTATCCGGGACCGAAACCACAAATGCGTGAGACAGCAATCACACTTTTGGCTGATTCAGTAGAGGGTGCGACACGTTCTTTAGACGAGCATACGCCTCAAAATATTAAGGATACTGTTCATAAGATTGTTAACAATAAATTTATTGATGGACAGCTTGATGAATGCCCTCTAACACTTAAAGAAATTGATAAAATTTCAAAAACATTCATTCGCATACTTAGTGCGATGTACCATGGACGCGTTAAATATCCTGAAAAGAAGAAAGAGAATGGAAATACACATAAAAAACCTTCAGAAAAAAATAATTCTCAAGCCCACCAGGATAAAGAACCTAATCAGAAAAGTTCTTAAAAACGAAGGTGTTGATGAGGCAGAGTTATCTGTAGTCTTTGTCAGCGCGCAAAAAATCCGAGCTTTAAATTGTAAGTACCTTAATCATCATTATGTGACAGATGTTATTACATTTGATACGAGCGATCAGTTTTCTTCTGTAAGAGGACAATTAGAAGGTGAAATTTTCATTTCAACTGATGCGGCCCGTCAGAACGCACGGTTGCATAAAACGACAGAAGATAATGAATTGACTTTGTATATTGTGCACGGTATTTTGCATTTATTAGGTTATGATGATCATTCTAAGAATGATATTAAGAAGATGCGTGATAAAGAAATACAGGTAATGACGTATTTGTAGTAGATGTAAGTATTAGACAAATGCGCAGTATTTTCGCACAGCATCATTCGCTCAGATAATATTTTCAGCCAACATTGGGAAAGATACACTGATGCTAAAAATAAACTCGGTCGGTGATACTATTCAAAAATCCTTAGCGCCACGTATTATCAAAATAGTGTTCTAATTTATGATTATTAAAACCGAAGGTATTGTTCTTAGATCATTTGATTACCGCGAGACGAGTCGTATTGCGACGCTGTTTTCCAAAGATTACGGTAAAGTAACTGGTATTATGAAGGGTATTCGTACAAACCCACGTAAGTTTGGTAGTTCTGTTGATAAGTTCTCAGTTAATGAATTTGTCTATTACAAATATAGCCGTACGGATTTACATCTCATTAGTCAGTGTGATTTAAAGCAATTTTATTTTCCTATTCGTCAAGATTACAAACGTAATTTGGCAGCTAATTATGCGACAGAACTTGTTGATGTGGTGATGCCTCAAGAGAATCCAAATAATCGTATTTATAATTTATTACTTAAGTTTCTCGCAGAATTGGAATCCGTTAAAGATATAGACAAACTCGTTCATATTTTTCAGATTAAAATACTTGTTTTATCAGGTTTCCGACCTCATCTTGATTCTTGTGTAAAAACGGGTAAGCGCATCGACGGTAAAGCATGGTTTGATTTACGATCGGGTGGTTTGGTTAATTTAGATTTCCCTGTAGATGAGGAGCATGCGACTATTATCTCACGTGGAACAATTTCATCACTCATTTTTATCGAACGTAGTTCATGGGATAAATGTTTACGTTTAGGTTTAACGTATCAAGCAAAGAAGGAACTAAAATATATTCTAAATAATTTCTTAGTATATCACTTAGAAAGAAAAATAAAATCAGCTAAGTATTTACAACGAATGTAATGTTGTATCTTTTATGAGAGTAAATTTATGAAAGTAGTAGTTCAACGAGTAAAGAGTGCCAAGGTAGAGGTTGAAGGAAAGATTGTAGGAGCGATCGAGAAAGGCTTGCTTATATTTTTAGGTGTATCAAAAGATGATACACAAAGAGATGCTGAATTTCTAGCAAAGAAGGTAGCTGAGTTACGTATATTTGAGGATGGTGAGGGTAAGATGAATTTATCAGTATTAGATACAAAAGGACAAGCGCTTGTCGTGTCTCAGTTTACTTTATACGGTAATTGTCAAAAAGGACGTAGGCCAAGTTTTAATGAGGCGGCGCAACCAGAGGTGGCAGTACCGTTATATGAATACTTTGTAAAACAATTGGAATTATTAGGATTAGTCGTTGGCACAGGACAATTTCAAGCGATGATGGACGTCTCATTAGTTAATGATGGCCCTGTGACTTTGATACTTGAGAGTAATAAATAAAATGAAAATAATAGATACGCATGCACATATTGATCAGATTGAAGACTTAGAAGGGGCTTTGAATCGAGCGCGCGAAGCAGACGTTGAAGCGATTATGGCGATTGCGATGAATTTGGAATCATCGAAAAATTTACTTAAAATTAAAGAAGATGTCACAGATCCATGTATTTATATCGCTCTTGGGATGCATCCTTCGGATGTAAATTTAGGTGATTTGGATGAATTAAAATCTTTAATATATACACATAAAGACAAACTTAACGCTATTGGTGAAATTGGTTTAGATTATTGGTATAAATGGGTGAGCAAAGATGAAAAGAAGAAAGAAGAGCAGCGTACTGCTTTTCGGGCATTACTTGAAGTAGCTAAAGATTTAGATTTACCTGCAATTATTCATTCACGTGGGGCTTGGCAAGATGCTTTTGACATTGCTCAAGAAGTAGGTGTAACAAGAGCTGAGTTTCATTGGTATGACGGCTCACTTAAAGTCTTAGAGAGCATCATGAAAGCTGGATATTTTGTTTCCACAACACCAAATTTAGCCTATAATGCTAACGCGCAAGCGGCGATTGGTAAGGTTAATATAAATCAACTGCTTATTGAGACAGATTCTCCTGTTTATTTTATAAATCGGAAAACTGATGAAGGATTTAAGGCTGAACCGAAAGATGTGTGGCGGACGCTTAAGGCTTATGCGGCATTTAAAGGTTTAGAAGAAAAAGAAGCATTAAGAATATTTAATGCTAATGCTAAACGATTTTTTAATATGGATGGTCACTAATGAACAGATTTATATTAATATTACTTCTAATAATAGGACTTGGTGGCGGATATTATTATTACCAATCACAGCGCATGCAAGAATCAGGTTTTGATCAAGTATTACCAGAAAATCCTGTGGTTTATATTGAGATAAATGATGTGGCGAAAAATATTGAATATATTAAAACACTTAAAGTCTGGAAAGATTTAAAAGATATTGATTTAGACGCTGTCTCAAAAAAGGGTAAGAATTTAGCTAAGATGCCAGAAGCAAATATTTTGGATAAAATAAAAGAGAAGATGCCAGATGAGACGACAAAACAGCTATTGATGAAAGGTTTTGGAGATGATGTTGTGATTGCATTGTATGAATCAAATATTGATTTAGTAAGTATTCTTCAGATGCAAGAAGTTGCTGAAGGAGTGTTGGCAGATGCTTTATCGGGTTTATATGTGGTCACAAGAATTGGGGCGGATCTTCAATTAGCAGATAGTTTAAACTCTATGTTCGATATATTTGGAACTAGAGGAGATATTGAAACTAATGATTTTAATGGACAAAAATACCATGAGGTTTTTATTGATGATGTGCCGTTTAATGGATTTTATACACGTCATAAAGATATGATTGTACTTAGCTTTAGTGAAGAGGGTATTCATAAAGCGATTAATGTTATTCATGAAAAAGAAAAAGCATTAGCTGACGACGCTGATTTTCAAAAGAGTAAAGAGTCACGTTTGGAAAGTTATTTTAGTTATTCTAATTTAGAATCGTTATCTAAGTTAGTAGAAGAGGCAGCTAAATTAGATACAACAGAAGGTACTTCCACACAAGTACAGCAAGCTGTTGCCAAAGTTAAGGGATTAAAGAGCGCGGTATTTACAGGAGTCATTGGGATGAAGATGCGATCAAATTTTTCTATAAATTACGATCAAGCCTCAATGGATCGTGATCATGCCCAAATGTTGAAGAAATGTGTGAATTATACGAATAAGACACTCGCGTATATTCCAGAGAATGTTATGGCGTACCAGTGGAGTGGTTGTATGGATTGGGAAGGAATGCTCAATCAGGCTGATGGGCAAGCGGGAGTGGATAATTTTCAAAAGTTTAAGACGATGGCTATGCCATATCTTGATATTGTGGGTGATGAAATTGGCGTGTATTTATCTGAGTTAAATACGCAAATGATGTTTCCTATTCCTAAATTGGTTTTATTTATTGATATTCAAGATCAAGAAAGGGCAGAAGAAACTTTAGGGAAACTGACACAAAATCCAATGGTTATTCTTAAAACAACTGATTATGAAGGGTATACTATTTATGCTGCACAAAGTCCGATGGCGACTGTTATAAGCCCAGCGTATGCTTTTATTGATGGGTATCTTTTCATTACGACGCATGTTGATTTATTACATAAATCAATTGATGTTAAAAAAAATGCAGATTTGTCATTGGTAGATAATAATGCTTTTAAAGAACTTATTGGTAATGCTAAGGCAACAGATAATAGTGGTGCTGCTTATTATCAAGTTGGCAGATTGGCTGGCAAGTTTATAGAGTATATGGATTGGGGTAAGAATATGTTACGTGGTAAGGAAGATAAAAAGAATGCTTTTAAAGAAGGTAGCTTACGACGGCTAGAAGATCTCAAGAAGAGGATTGCCCGTAAACAGGAAGATTTAGAAAAGGCAAAGAATAAACAAATTGTTTTAGAAGATGAGATTTGGAATTTAGAAACACAAAGTTTAGATGCCTCAGTGCAACAAGAACAAATGGTTATGCTTGGTGAAAAGATTGAGACTTTAATAAAAGATGTTGCTGGGGCAGAAGCTCAAGCAGAAGATGCACGGGTAGTGGTTGCAGAATATGATACTAACGATTTTGATACGCAATCAGCGGAGGGCTTATTGGATAATTTAGCGACACCGATACTTAAGAGTTTAATTAATATTAATACATTTTCTTCGGTTACATCAACGGATGGACAAAGAACTAATGTAAAGGCTATGATGGATGTTAAATAGAGTTCTTTACGCTCTTGGTGACATAGCACTGAATTTGATAGGATATTATGGAGTTTTCTTACGGACAAGGGAAATATGTAGAAGGACAGAAGGATTTTATTGGGCTAATAGTTTTAGCAGAGCATAAATTGTACTTGCGCGGGTCAGAAGGAGATATTACCCAGACATATACGCCCCTTGAGAAAATATATTGTATTAAGCAAGAGCGTAATTCATTGCATGTGTTTGTTCGCCCATCCTTGTATCTTAAGTATCAAGTGGTAGTGTCAGGTGAAAGTGATCATATTAAAGAGTTAGTGAAAGATGTTGTAAGTCGTCGCGGGTTTAAGAAGAGATTGTTAAAGAAAGAATGGGTTGAGGTGGATTGTTAAGTATGAAAAAACAAACAGCAATTTTGTTGATGAGTGTATGTGTGACACAGCAAGGATGCTTAGGTGCTTTGATTAATGCGCCGTTTCAAATTCTGGGAAACACATTGAAACTTGTAGGTCAGTTATTTAAAGTGGCACAAAGCCTACCAGTACCACCTGGCTTGATACCAGGATTATAATTTATGTATAAAATATTAAGTAAACAAATTTTAAATAGTAAGACAAAGAAGATTGAGATTCAAGCGAATAGCTTAGTTAAAAATCTTTATCCAGGGCAATGTATTATTATTATGCCTCAGGAAACGTCTACTTATTGGCCAGTATCGACGGTAGATGTCGATCCAATTAAAGGAACTTTATCGGTTGTTTTTCAGGAAACCAATTTAACACTAAAGGCGTTAGGTAGTTTAAAAATTGGTGATGAAATATTTGTTATGATTGGGCCAGTAGCAAGACCTATTGAAACTAAAAAGTACGGACAAGTATTATGTGTTTCTGAAGATTATCACATTGCAAGCAGTTTAGCTTTGTGTCGGGCTCTTAAGAATGCGGAAAATAAAGTATCTGGACTTGCTGGGTTTAAGACAAAAGAAGATTTAATTTTAGAAACACAGTTTAGATCAAATTGTGACAACGTAGATGTTGTGACAGATGATGGTTCGTATGAACGTAAAGGTGATGTGGCACTGGTTGCAGCGGATATTGTAGAGAGTAAAGATGTTGATTGTGTCTTTGTTTTTGGTGGGATTACGTTGCTTAAACGTGTTAAGGCGGTACTCGCTGGAAAAAGTAAAAATGTGTTTATGAACGCTTCATGTATATTGGAATGTGGTGTTAACGTTCATTTTGAAAGTCCTGTAAGAGTTAATGGAAAGAGATTTTATTTAGGGTTTGAGTCATTAATGTTTGAGGCGAGTAACCTTGATTGTGATGATATCGAGCAGCAATTAATTAAGTTGAAGGAGTATTACGATTGTCAAAGTTTAATATCCAAGCAGTTACGCCGGAGAAACGAATCAAAAATTTTTCCGAAGTTATTTGCGGGCTTAACAAAAAACAAATAATAGAACAAGCTAAGATTTTTATCGATCATAAAGATGCTGCAGCTGACAAAGAAGGCTGTCCTTTAGGAACGGATGTATTTGCTGTTTTAGAATTAATTGCACAAGGCAATGTTACGGGTGCGTTTGCAAAGATTAAAGAAAAGAACTTCTTACCAGCTATTACAGGACGTTTTTGTGAGGAGCCTTTTGATGAGATTGAAGCATGTGATAAAGATGGTTATTTAATTTCTATTCGAATGATTGAGCGTTTCTTATCTGATACTGTAACAATTAAGGCACCAAAAAAGGTGCAACCAAAGAAGATAGAAAATATTGCAGTTATTGGTTCTGGAGCGTCGGGACTTACTGCAGCTGGAGATTTGGCTTTATTAGGACATGACGTGACTGTATTTGAAGCTATGCATGAGTGTGGCGGTGTTATGCGTTATGGTATTCCTGAGTTTCGTTTATCACGTAAAGCATTGAATAGTGATTTAGATTATCTAAAGTCTTTGGGGGTTGTCTTTAAAACTAGTGTGTTAATTGGGCAGACGATTAGTTATGAGACTTTAAAAGAAGAGTTTGATATTATTTATTTAAGTACAGGTGCGGGTTTATCGGCAGAGATGAAGGTGCCAGGTGAGCAAGCGGCAGGCGTGTTGTATGGTGATGATTTTTTAATGAAAATTAATTTATTGCAAGGTCATAAATATCCTAAATATACGACGAATTTATTATTAGGTGAAAAGATTGTTGTTATTGGTAGTGGCAATACAGCGGTTGATTGTGCACGAAGTTGTGCGCGTTTAGGTTGTAATGTAACGATGGCTATTCGTAAAACAGAACAAGATTTGCATGTTAAACCAATTCATACACGTTTTCTTCAAGAAGAAGGTGTAAAGCTTGAATGTTTGGTTAATGTGGTTGAAATTTTACAGAACAAAGGTAGACAAGTATGTGGTGTAAAATCTCGTCGGTATGATTATGCTGATTTAAATGAAGATGGGCAATGGACTTTGGAAGAAGTAGCAGATTCTGATTTTGATATTGAGGCAGATAACGTGATTATTGCAACGGGACATAAGCCTAATGCTTTGTATGCGAAAGTTTTTGGCGCCTTAAAGCTCAATAAAGATGGTACTATCTGGACTGAGAAAGATTCTTCGAAGACATCACTTAAGAATGTTTTTGTTGGTGGGAATGTTTCTGATGGTGCGGGTTCATTTATGTGGGCGATGTTATCGGCCAAAGAAGCGGTTAAAGAAATTAAAGAATATTTAAAAGATAGAGAATAGATAAATTATTCAGGTAGTGCTGCCTAATATTATTATTTAAATTAATTATGAAAAAGACTACACAATCTATTCAAGATAAGAAAGAATCTAATCAAAAAATAACAATGTTAACAGCTTATGATTATCCGACAGGTAAATTGTTGGATGAATCGGGTGTTGATATGATTTTAGTTGGTGATTCTGTAGCAAATGTGGTTTTGGGCCTTGATTCAACGACGAGCATGACAATGGATCAAATGATTTATCATGCTCAAGCCGTACGGCGTGGTGTGACTAATGCTGTGCTAGTGGGGGATATGCCATACGAATCGTATCAGGTGAATACACAAATGTCTGTGAGTAACGCTAAACGCTTTGTTGAAGAAGCAGGTTGTGATGCGATAAAGTTAGAATGGTTTGATGATTGTATTGCTGTTACAAAAAGTATTGTTGAAGAAGGTATTGCAGTTATGGGTCATGTGGGTTTAACGCCTCAAACGGCTGAACAGTTGGGTGGTATGAAAGTGCAAGGGAAAGATGCTATTTCTGCACGAGAAATCATTAAACAAGCACGTGCGCTTAAAGAGGCGGGATGTTTTAGTGTAGTACTTGAATGTATTCCAGATTTATTAGCCAAACGAATAACCGAGCAGATTAGTATTCCAACAATTGGTATTGGGGCTGGGGTTGATTGTGATGGGCAGGTTTTGGTCACACATGATATGTTGGGGTTGTTTGATCGGTATCATCCAAAATTTGTTAAAAGTTATGTGGATTTAAGTAGTGCTATTAAATCGGGTGTTAAAGAATATTGTGATGAAGTATCTAAAGGTGCATTTCCATCGACGGGACAAAGCTTTACAATGAGTCCTGAAGAATTTAATAAGTTATAATTCAAGAAGTTGTTATGTCTGAAAGATCAAAAAAATTCCAAAGGGCTTTTGCACGCTATATTTTTTTTATAATATTTGGCATTATTAGGATTATGCCTTATTGTGTCTTTAAGTTTTTCTCAGGTTTTTTTTTATGGGTGACGCGTTGTTTAATGACAAAACGTAAGAAGTTAATTGGGTATAATTTAGATCTTGCTTACGGTGATACGATTACTTCAGATAAAAAAAATGAGATGATTAATGATATTTATAATAATATATCAAAAGGTGTGGTCGATCTTATTTATTTTATTAGTCGTCCAGAGGAGGTACGCAAG
>JBLINE010000015.1:0-8916 GCA_047638895.1 Lysobacterales bacterium | reverse complement strand
ATTGAATACTTTAAAAAAAATGATTTTCCTTATTTAGTTGAGAAAGTAGACTTTCTTAAAGGGGAGAAATATGAAGATATCGATTGTTTTCGTTGGTCGTGGAACAGGCGTAAGGCATTGTTTCAGTTATGTTCCCAAGAAGGTTTTACAAAAATAGCATTTGGCCATCATCTTGATGATATTGCAGAGACGATATTACTTAACCAGTTTTATCGTGGGGAAGTAGGCGCTATGAAACCGTGTCAGGAATTGTTTGATGGGAAGATTAAACTTATTCGTCCATTGGCTTATGAACGCGAACAAGTGATGTTTGAACTAGCTGAAGATTTGGGTATTGCCTCAATTGGCGGGCAATCAAAGTGTGCTAATGATGACACATCCCATCGAATGATTTTAAAGAAGATGCTAAAAGATTTCGAAGAACATAACCCCAATGTTGTTGGAAACATTTTTCGCAGTTTACATAATGTACGTACGGATTATTTACTGAAAAAAATTGATAGACCGAAACGCCCACAAGGACCTAAAAGAAAAAGAGAAAATAAATGTCAAGACGCATAGAGGTTATTTTAGAATATTGGTTTGAGAACATTACAGATGACACACCTGCACGTTTTAAAGAGAGTCCTTTTTCTAAATGGTTTTTTGCAGGGGAGGCAGTGGACGCTTTACTTCGCGACACCTTTGGTGAAGATCTTAAGAAGGCTCGCGAAGGCATCTATGATACATGGCTTACAACAGCGCGTGGGTCTTTAGCTTTTATTGTTTTGGCCGATCAGTTTTCACGTAATATTCATCGTGATAAACCAGAAGCTTTTGACATAGACACACGTGCCCAGGAAGTAGCAGTACAAACAATAGAGAAAGGTTTTGAGAATGAGCTTTCTTGTATTGAACGTGTGTTTCTTTATATGCCTCTTATGCATGCGGAGAATTTAGAACTTCAGAATAAATGTGTTGAGTGTTTTCAGAGGTTAGTTAATGACTCTAAAGAAATATGCCCAGATAACACATCTTACTTTGCTAATAATTTAAAGTATGCGCGTGATCATCGTAGTGATATCGAGGAACATGGGCGTTTTATTTATCGTGATGAAGTTTTGGGACGTGGTAATAAAGAGTAGTTAAGCGCAAGGCTCACTAAGATTTAAATCATTCGCTTGCGTTCAAGAAGCCTTTCGCTTACGCTCGGGATAATTCACTCAATCGAATAATTTTAATCTTTGTCGTTCGCGTTGTATACGTTACATCTTGGTGGCAAGTTCACGTGTGTAGTCAATTTTACTGAAGATTATTTAAGCGCAAGGCTCACTAAGATTTAAATCATTCGCTTGCGTTCAAGAAGCCTTTCGCTTACGCTCGGGCTAATTCACTCCAACGAATAATTTCAATCTTTGTCGTTCGCTTTGTATGCGTTACATTTTGGTGGCAAGTTCACGTGTGTAGTCAATTTTACTGAAGATTATTTTTAGGATAACGGCTAGTGGTACAGCTAGGAACATGCCGACGATCCCCCAGATAATTCCCCAAAAAATTAAAGCTAGTAAGATAGTGATAGGATGAAGTCCTATTGAGTCTCCCATAATTTTAGGTTCTAAAACATTTCCAATAGCAAACTGAATAACACCAGGAATAGCTATTGCCATAATCATAGCTGGTTTAGAAATCTCAGGTGTTAGTAGGATGACAGGTAGAGGTAGAAGTGTAGCAATCATGGACCCGACGCTTGGAATGAAGTTAAGAATAAAAGCGAGTAGTCCAAAGGCGAGGGCTAGATCAATATTAAAGATAGATAATACAAGCGCCACTAGAATTCCTGTAGCACTTGATATGATTAATTTTGTAATGATGTATTTCTTTATGCGTAATTCACCTTCATCCCAAGATGGGCTTTGTGGTTTGGCTGAGTTCTTACCTCCTATTAAAAGAAATAGTACAAATATAAAAACTAAAATGCTGCGGGAAAATAATCCAATCACCGTATTAAACGTACCTAAAACCATATTACCAACGCTTTTACCAGCATTTTGTAAAGTAGGAACAATTAGTTCGCGTGAATCAATGCCAAAGCGTTCTAGATTTAGTGCTATGGTTATTTTTTCGACTAATTCAATGATCTTTGTTTGATAAGAATCAGCATTTGATAGCATTTGATTAATTGATACGGATAAAACAGTACCAATAAGAAAAACAACGACACCACCAATGGCCAAGGATATGAGTACGGCTAACCAATGAGGGAATTTTAGGTGTTTCTTTTGAATGTCAATTATAGGAGTAAGGGTAAGTGTTACGAGTAATGCTAATATAAAGGGAACCATGACTGGCTTAAGGTAAGCAAGAGCTGTGGCAGTTGCAATAACTGTTAAAATGAGTAAACATGTTGTTTGTAACTGTTGCTCTTTTTCCATTAAGCTTCCTTCCTTTATTTAGGCTATGGTTAACATTCAGACTTTAGTGTAGGAGAATGCTCATAGAGTGTCAAATCCTTTGCAATAATAGTTAAATCTATTATACTCACATATGTTTTCAGCGCTTAAATATATAGCTATTTTTCCAATTCGGCTGTATCAAGTGTGTATTTCACCATTATTTTCACGTAAATGCCGCCATGATCCTAGTTGCTCAAATTATGCGATTGAAGCTATTAATACACATGGTGTTATAAAAGGTATTTGGTTATCTCTTAAACGTGTGATAAAATGCCATCCATTTGGCAGTTGGGGTTATGATCCCGTGCCACCTAAAAAGAAACAGTCTAACAACGCTTAAGGAATATGTATGGCACTTAAAATATATAATAGTTTGGGTCGTACGCGACAAGAATTTAAGTCTTTAGAAGAAGGTGTAGTTAAGATGTATGTCTGTGGGCCTACAGTTTATGATTTACTACATGTGGGTAACTTTCGTGGGGCTATATTTTTTAATCTTGTAAGGCGTTGGCTTGAGCATCTTGGGTATAAGGTTTCATTTGTTTATAACTATACAGATATTGATGACAAGATTATTAAACGTGCTAATGAAGAAGGCACCGATGCACTTGCGTTGAGTCAGAAATATATTGAAGAATTTAAAGCAGATTTTGCGAAGCTTAGGTTATCACCACATGATCATAATCCAAAATGTTCTGATCATATGCAAGACATGGTAGATTTTGTTTCTGGCTTAATTGAGAAGGGTCATGCCTACGAAGTAGAAGGTTCAGTGTTCTTTTCGATTAGAAGTTTTAAAGAGTATGGGAAATTAAGCGGACGTAATATTGATGAACTACAAGCGGGGCATCGTGTGGATCCTGATATGCGTAAGAAAGATCCTTTAGATTTTATTTTATGGAAACCAGCTAAAGAAGGTGAACCTTCATGGGCTTCTCCGTGGGGAGAAGGGCGTCCTGGATGGCATTTAGAATGTTCTGCTATGAATAAATGTATGCACGGTGATCAGATTGATATTCATGGCGGTGGGTTTGATTTAACATTCCCTCATCACGAAAATGAAATTGCACAGAGTGAAGGTTTAACAGGAAAAACGTTTGCCACGTTTTGGATGCATAATAATTTTATTAATTTTGGTGATGCCAAGATGTCTAAGTCGATTGGCAATATCGTGCGCGCGCGCGATTTCATGGAAACGTATAATCCAGAGATCTTAAGATTTATGATGCTAAGTGTTCATTATCGTTCACCACTTAATTTATCACCAGAACAAATTCATCAAGCCATGGCAGCGTTGGCGCGTATTTATACAACACTTAAGAATGCGGATGATATCTTGGCTCAAGGGGTAGAAGATCAAAATGAAGATAAGGTATTTGCGAAAAGTTTAAAAGAAGCGACAGTTAAGATTACAGATGCTTTAAACGATGATTTTAATACGCCAGTTATGATGGCCTCAATTTTTGATATTGTGCGTCAGTTTAACGAAGGGTATAAGCCAGGTAAAGAAGCAAATCCTGTCCTTAATTTTAAAGCAACGGCATTTAAAGAATGGTTAAGAGATATCGGCAAGTTAAGTGCATTGTTTCAAGAAAATGCGGCTGCTTTTTTAAAGAGTCTTGATACTATTCTTATTCGTGAGAAAAATATTGATGTCGCTTTAGTTGAACAATTGATTAAAGATCGAAATCAAGCACGTGCCGATAAGGATTTTACTAAGGCAGATGAATATCGTGACGCGTTGGTTGAATTAGATATTCTTCTGCAAGATACAGCGGATGGCACTATTTGGGAAGTTAAAAAGACCTAGGATATTGCAGTAAAATTCTATAACGCATGATAAAGATATTTAATTTTTCTTCTTCCATGCTACAATTTTGCTTTAAAAACACGTCACTAAACTTATTTTTGAGTAACTAATAAACACGCAAGGGGCATCAGATCGATAAAATAGACTTAAGCTTAATTGGAATTAATCCATCGGAACAATTTTATAATTTGTCATATGATGAATTATTCACACATGAAACCAATCCAGGAAATACAGGGTTTGAGAAAGTAATTGTTACAGAGCATGATGCTGTAATGGTTGATACAGGAAGATTTACAGGACGTTCACCAAACGATAAATATATTGTACAAGACGCAACAACAAAGAATAGTGTATGGTGGGCTGATGGTAGTAGCGCTGGATCAGATAATAAGAAATTATCGCAAGAAGTATGGGAATATCTGAAGAAAGTTGCTGTTGAGGAATTAGACGGAGAAAAACTATACGTTATGGATGGTTTTTGTGGAACTAATGATGATACACGTATGAAAGTACGTTTAATAACAGAAGTTGCGTGGATGGCACATTTCTTTAAAAATATGTTTATCCGTCCAACAGATGAAGAGCTTGAAGGATTTGAGCCTGATTGGACTATTTTAAACGCTTGTGAAGCACAAGCAGATGATTATAAAAAATACGACATGAACTCTGAAGTATTTGTTGCGTTTAACATTAAAGAAAAGATGTCGGTTATTGGTGGTACATGGTACGGTGGTGAAATTAAAAAAGGTATTTTTTCAATTATGAATTACTTTTTACCACTTAAAAATATTGGTTCTTTTCATTGTTCAGCGAATAAAGGTAAGGAAGGTGATACGGCCTTATTTTTCGGACTTTCAGGGACAGGAAAAACAACTTTATCAACAGATCCAAAACGTGAGTTAATTGGTGATGATGAGCATGGGTGGGATGATGAGGGTGTCTTTAACTTTGAAGGGGGATGTTACGCTAAGTGTATTGGTTTATCAGCCGCAAAAGAACCAGATATTTTTGCAGCGATTAAACGTGATGCTTTACTTGAGAACTTAGTTATAACGCCAGAAGGTAAACTTGATTTTGATGATGATGCTAAAACACAAAATACACGTATTTCCTATCCACTTTATCATATTGATAATATTGTTAAGCCCGTATCAAAAGGTGGGCATCCAAATAATATTATTTTTTTAACATGTGATGCGTTTGGTATTTTACCACCAGTGTCTAAGTTAACTAAAGAACAAGCGATGTATCACTATTTAAGTGGATACACGGCGAAAGTAGCGGGCACTGAACTTGGTGTTAAAGAACCACAAGCGACATTTTCAGCTTGTTACGGCAAAGCATTTTTACTTGTTCATCCAACAAAATATGCTGAAATCTTAGCCAATAAAATGCAAGAGCACGGGGCTAATGCTTATCTAATTAATACAGGCTGGGTATCTGGTAAATATGGTGTGGGACATCGTATTGCACTTAAAGATAACCGCGTTATAATTGATAGAATTTTAGACGGTAGTATTGATGATTTAGAATTTGAAAAATTACCAATATTAAATATGGCTATTCCAAAAGGTGACATTGGGATTGAAGCATCACTTAATCCGCGTGATGCTTGGAAAGATAAAGAAGCCTATGATGTTCTTGCTAAAGAATTAGCAGGCATGTTTATTAAAAACTTTAAGACTTTTACTGATACAGATCAAGGTAAAGCTCTTGTTGCAGCAGGTCCTCAAGTTAGAACAAATGTTTAAGTATCAATTAGTATAGTTTGTTTATTAATGAAAGGAGATGCTTATTGTAAGTATCTCCTTTGCTGTAATTAAGGAGATGGTTATGAATGAGTTACTTGGTAAGACGACAACAGATATAAAGCGTTCTATTAAAGATTTATTTCAGCCTAAAGATACGTATCATACAGTTGATGTTGATATTATTACAGAGATTGTTCTTGGGTTTGTTTTAGGTGATGATGTTGAGAATAATGTTAATGATGACAATCGATATGAATGTTATTATCAGTTGCTTGGTAAAGCGGTAGCTATTGTACAAGGGTGGAAAGATAATTGTGTTACGTCAATTACGTTGCCATCACAGACGGAAAAGAGTCTTACAGAGTATATTGAAAATACGTATGGAGTTAAGATTTAATCTTATTAAAATTAAAGGGGAACATTGATGGAATTTTTTAATATTATTGAAGAACGTCGGTCGGTTAAGTATTACGATCCAAATCATGTCATGACTGATGATGAGACAAGTAAGATTTTAAACTCTGCGTTGTTATCACCGACTTCTTTTAATATGCAGAATTGGAGATTCTTGGTTGTTAAGGATAAAGAGCAACGAGCGTCACTTAAAGAAGCTGCTGGTGGTCAAGAGCAAGTAACTGATGCATCACTATTATTTGTTATGTGTGCAGATCTTAAGAGTTGGAGCAAAGATCCTGATCGTTATTGGCGTAATGCGCCAGATAATGTGCGCACGGGATTGGTGTCTATGATACGTGGCTATTATGATGGTAATGAAGTGGCTCAGCGTGATGAAGCAATGCGTTCATGTGGTATTGCCGCACAAACGATTATGTTGACGAGTAAAGCGATGGGTTATGATAGTTGTCCAATGGTCGGGTTTGATTTTAAACGCGCGGCATCTATTATCAATTTACCTGAAGATTATGTTATTACGATGTTAATCGCGGTTGGACTTAAAGTAAAAGATGCGCAACCACGTGGTGGGCAATTAACCGTTGAAGATGTTGTTGTTTACGATAAGTTTTAATAATGAAACCAGAAGCTATAACATCTGATAATTTCCGTGCCTTTGGACGTGTGATTCATTATCCAAATAAATCAAGTAAAGGAACCACGCGAAACTTATGGCGCATTGTTCATACGGAACCTGCACGTGTAGGATGGCGCGTGGCTTATCTTGTATTAAGAGATAAAACATTAGGTCGCCTTGAAATGCATCCTGCTTCTGATGAAACATTTGAACCAGTTAAAGGACGTGCTTTATTTTTTGTTTCGAAGCGATGTGATTTTAAAGATATTAAATGTTTTAAATTAGATAAGCCGATTGTTTTACGTAAAGGTGTTTGGCATGGATTAATTACTATAGATTCAGAGGCTGAGATAAAAGTAACAGAGAATGCTAAGGTGACTTGTAAATATTGGAAATTTCCTCGACGTATTAAAAGCATAAAAGATGTGGAGTTATTAAGTGAACAACGATAAAGATAATCTATTTGCTGGTAAACAAAACAAAGTGTCTGACTTTGTTTTTGATAGTAATGTGGCGGGTGTATTTGAAGACATGATCAACAGATCTGTACCAGGTTATGCGGCTATTATTAATATGATTGGTATGGTGGCGAAGCGCTATGTTAAGCCACAAACAAATTGTTATGATTTAGGGTGTTCTCTGGGCGCTTCTTCATTATCGATGGCACGAAATATTGATCAAGAAGGAGTTAAAATTATTGCTATTGATAATTCACAAGCCATGGTTGATTCATTCGTAAATAAATTAAGCGACAATAAATTATCTAGTGAAGTTGAGGTTCTTTGTGATGATATTTGCAATGTGACGATTGAGCGGGCCTCTATGGTTGTTCTTAATTTTACATTACAATTCTTTAATCCGCAGCGACGTAAGGATTTAGTCCAAAAAATTTATGATGGCATGTGTGAGGGCGCAGTGTTGGTTGTATCTGAGAAGATTGATTTTGATGATGAGAAAGAAAAAGAATTTCAAACAGAAATGCATCATGTGTTTAAAGGGTTGCAGGGGTATAGTGATTTAGAAATTTCACAAAAAAGAACAGCGCTTGAGAATGTTTTAATTCCAGACACATTAGACGTTCATAAAGAGCGTTTAACTAAGGCTGGTTTTTCACAGGTAGATGTGTGGTTTCAGTGTTTCAATTTTGTTTCATTAATAGCACGTAAATAATAGTAAAGATAAAATGATAGATTATTCTAAAGTTTATAACGTTATGAAAGATAGTGTTTTACAGCCGTGGCTTGAAACTCTAGAAGGGTCAGTGCATTGTGTATTCACTGATAAGAAATGGGGAGACTTACCTCAATGGCTTAATTTACTCCAGCGTCTACCAGATGTTAAGCCATCTTCTATTGATTTATCTAGTAATGCTATTCGGGTGGGGTTTAAGGAAGATTTAACGGATGAACAATTTCAATTAATCCCTAAATTATTAGAAGGTTTTTTTCCATGGCGTAAGGGTCCGTTTGATTTATTTGGAACATTTATTGATACAGAGTGGCGCAGTGATTTAAAGTGGGATCGTTTCAAAGATGATATAACGTCGCTACAAGATCGCGTTGTACTCGATGTTGGATGTGGTAGCGGTTATCATTGCTTACGTATGAAAGGGGCTGGTGCTCAAATTGTTACTGGTATTGATCCGACAATGTTATATCCTGTACAATTTCAGGTTTTTAATAAATATATTAACGATCCAACGGTAAGTGTCTTACCTATTGGTATAGATGATATGCCTGATAATTTAGAACGATTTGATACAGTATTTTCGATGGGGTTGTTGTATCATCGCCGCGCACCGCTTGATCATATTCATCAATTAAAGTCATTTTTACGTAAAGGTGGGGAATTAGTACTTGAGACTTTAGTTATTGAGGGTGCAGCAGGTGA
>JBLINE010000014.1:0-9328 GCA_047638895.1 Lysobacterales bacterium | reverse complement strand
AGTGCTAAGGCGTGAATCAACTACTTTTGTTTCTAAATGCTCACATGATGGACATTTCATAGTTTTCCTTTAAGCCTGAACTAAATCCGCATACAATGGAAATGAATGAGTCAGACTTAAAACATCTGCTTTAACACTCTCAAGAACAGCGTCATCATCTTTATTTAAAACAGCACGATCAATTAACTGTGCGATCTTTTTCATTTCCGCTTCTTTCATGCCACGTGTCGTAACAGCTGGCGTTCCAATGCGCACACCGCTTGTTACAGTTGGCTTTTCAGTATCAAAAGGAATAAGATTTTTATTAACCGTAATACTAACACGATCAAGTATTTCCGATGCTTGTGCGCCTGTAATATTTTTAGAACGTAGATCAACCATGAATAAATGATTATCCGATCCACCAGCCACAATACGATACCCTAAACTTTCCATCTCACTACAGAAAGTTTGAGCATTGGCAATAACTTGTTTCTGATATGTTTTAAAGTCATCACTTAATGCTTCTTTAAAAGCTACTGCTTTAGCAGCAATAACATGCATAAGTGGTCCGCCTTGTGTACCAGGGAATATGCGTGAATCAATTTTCTTCGCCCACTGTTGACGACAAATAATTAAACCACCACGTGGTCCACGTAAAGTTTTGTGTGTCGTTGTTGTTACAAAATCTGCACATTCAACAGGATTAGGATGCAATCCAGCAGCTACTAAACCCGCAATATGTGCCATATCAACAAAGAATAAAGCGCCAACTTTATCACAAATGGCGCGGAACTTTTTAAAATCAATTATGCGCGAATAAGCCGATGCCCCAGCTACGATCATCTTTGGTTTATGCTCAAGAGCCAAACGTTCAATGTCATCGTAATCTAATTGCTCTGTTTCACGATCTACTTTATAAGAAATAAAGTTAAATGACCTTCCTGAAAAATTAATTTTTAGTCCATGTGTTAAATGACCCCCACAAGCTAAATCAAGTGCCAGAACTGTATCACCATATTCAAGCGCAGCTAGATAAACAGCAGCGTTAGCTTGTGATCCTGAATGCGGTTGCACATTCACATGATCGCCACCAAATAATTCTTTAGCGCGTTCTATCGCAAGATTCTCAACAGTATCCGCATGCTCACATCCACCATACCAACGCGCTGCTGGATAACCTTCGGCATATTTATTAGTCAATACACTTCCTTGTGCTTCAAGCACAGCCTCCGAAACAATATTTTCAGAAGCAATTAACTCAAGGTTATCTTGCTGACGTTTTAATTCCCCTTGAATTGCGTTATAAGTATCAATATCTGTCTTCTTTAAATGGTCCATTATCTTCCTTCTTAATTACGATTAGCTATTTATAATTCTATTTAATTTGTTAATCAAACCTAAATTATTAGGTTAATTTAACACCTTTTTCAATGTCTTTTATTTGATCAACACGTCTTTGATGGCGACCACCTTCAAATTCAGTCTCCATAAAATTTTTAATAACATCTTTTAAATCTTCCTCTGCTACAAACTTAGAACTTAACACTAAAATATTAGCATTATTATGTTGTCTACATAAAGTCGCTGCTTCTGCGTTATAACACAAAGCCGCTAAACAACCATGTACTTTATTAGCCGCGATACTCATGCCTATACCTGACATACACAATAAAACCCCACGTGCATCAGCTGTTTCTGCCACTTGTGTTCCGACATCATAAGCAACTTTAGGATAATCACAACTTTCTGTAGAATCAAAACTACCTACATCAATAACTGTTACACCTAAATCGTTTAGCACACCGCAAACTTTAGCTTTATAATCAACACCTCTGTGATCTGATCCTACAAATACCTTCATAATTTATTCCTAAATTCTATTATTTAACTAAATCTACAATTTTTTGTACAGCTTGTTTAATAACTGCTTTACATTCTTTATACGCCGCATAATCACGCCCCATTGGGTCTGGAATATCCATATGTCCCGACATATCCGATGGAATATTAGCAAATTCTTTCAATAAATAAATACGCTTCTCAACACTAGGTACCCGCTCTAGAACTTGTTGCCTATGCCCCGCAGTCATTACAAAAATCAAATCTGCTTGCTTAAGTAAAATTGTATTAATTGGTTGTGAGGCATGCTCAATTGCTTCAATGCCATCTTCCCTAAGTACACTAAGCGTATCTTTACTAGCTCCAGCCCGAAGAAAAACGCTTGTTCCCGCTGAGCTAATTTCTAGATTCGTTTTGTTATCCTTAAAACAATCTTTTAACAAATACTCAGCCATAACCGATCGACAACTATTTCCAGTACATACAAATAAAATTGTTTTCTTATTAACCGCTTCTTTAATAAATTCTTCCTTAATAACACCTTCACGTAAAACTTTTACCTCTTTTGAAGTTACATCAACAACTGTCGAACCAGCGCCAAATCTTGTTTGACCTGCATCAATCGCAATATCTACCAATCCATCTAAATCTCGCAACGCTTCTTCGCAAGTAGATGGCGGTTGTTTATCTTGAATATTAGCTGAAGGAGCGATAACACTACATTGTGCTTCTTGGATAAGTTTAAGCGCTACAGGATGATCTGGCATGCGTACACCATATGTTGTTTCACTAGTACCCTTAGCTGGTACAACTAACGTTAAAGGCCCTGGCCAATAAGTGTCAATCAACTTATAGATCGCTGTATCCGATGATGATGTATAGTTAGAAATTAAACCGCGTTGCGGAACAAGAATAGAGAATGGCTTACCATCATCACGTTGCTTAATTTTTTTTAAACGATTAACAGCGTCTTCATTAGACATATCGACTGCAATACCATATACAGTCTCGGTAGGAAAAATTACAAGCCCCCCGTTACGTATAACCTTAGCGCATCGTCGGATATCTTTAATATCAGGAAACTGTGGATCAACCTTTATGATTTCTGTCTTCAATGGCTTATTTAAGAGTTATATACTCTGTTTTTAAAGTTCCGTATTTAAAATCTGCTCTTTTTGATCGTCACGAAATTTTTCTAATTTTTTAGTAATCATATCATCAGAAAGACCCAAGATGCGTGCTACAAGTAACCCAGCATTCTTCGCTCCAACTTTTCCAATAGCTACACAACCAACTGGAACACCTGGTGGCATTTGTGCGACTGATAGTAACGCATCCATACCACCTAAAGTTCCTGCATCAAGAGGAATACCGATAACTGGTAATAATGTATGTGCGGCTACAACGCCTGGCAATGCGGCTGATAATCCAGCCCCACAAATAAATGCTTTACCACCTTCATTCGAAATCTTTTCAACAAATTCAACACATTCAACAGGTGTGCGATGCGCTGATAAAACTTTCATTTCATAAGTAATACCAAAATCATCAAGTATCGCTGCAGCAGCCTTCATAATCTCAAGGTCTGATTTACTTCCCATCATAATTCCTACTTGCGGTTGTGACATTTTAAATCTCCTTGAATAATTAAAATATAAATAAGGCAATCGGCAGTGGGAGTTAGCCTGATAGAACAACGGGCATACTTCCCATTGCCGGTTTCCGGTTGCCTATTGCCAAAATACCCTTCTAATTTAAAACAACCTATCCGCGACGTGTTAATTCGATATGACCTAGTGCTTTCGCACCAATATCACGTCTAAAGAAACAACTCTTAAATTTAACTTTATCAACAGCTTCGTATGCCTTAATAATCGCTTCATGAATATCATCACCCAAAGCTGTTACAGCAAGAACACGTCCACCAGAAGTTACTACTTTACCTTTTATTTCTTTTGTCCCTGCATGAAACACAACAGCTTCATTTGTTTTTTCTGCTTCATCTAAGCCTGTAATCTCATCGCCTTTTTTATATTCACCAGGATACCCACCAGCACTTAACACAACACTAACACAAGAACGTTTATCCCAAACGAGTGCTGTGTCATTTAAGCGACCTTCATAACTTGCATACATAAGCTCTAATAAATCATTTTTCAAACGTGGTAATACTGCTTGTATTTCTGGATCACCAAAACGCACATTAAACTCTAAAACTTTTGGGCCGTCTTTTGTCATCATAATACCCGCATACAAAATACCTTTAAAAGGATCGCCTTCTGTACGCATACCACGAATAGTTGGCTCAATGACTTGTTTTTCAATTATCTTTAAAACTTGATCATCAATAACAGGTGCTGGAGAATATGCTCCCATTCCACCTGTATTAGGGCCAAGGTCATCATCAAAAATACGTTTATGATCTTGAGATGAATCTAAAATAACAAAATCTTCCCCGTCGCTAACCGCAAGTATTGAAGCTTCTTCACCTTCTAAGCACTCTTCAATAACAATTTGATTACCCGCTTCTTTGAAAATCTTATCTTGCATTATTTGATCAACAGCAACAATAGCTTCTTCGCGATCTGTACAAATATACACACCCTTACCCGCCGCAAGACCATCTGCCTTAATAACTACTGGCATATCTATAGTCTGTAAATAGCTCTTTGCTTCATTAATTTCTTCAAAAACACGAAAACTCGCTGTTGGAATATCCCACCTGCCCATAAATTCTTTAGCATAAATCTTACTACCTTCAAGAAGTGCCGCCCCTGCTTTTGGACCAAAAGCAGCAATACCTGCTTCTTCTAAAGCATCTACAATACCATTAACTAGAGGAGCTTCAGGACCAACTACAACAAATCCAATATCATTTTCTTTGGAGAATTTGATAATTGCTTTAGTATCATCCACTAAAATATCAACATTCATAGCTACTTGCGCTGTTCCACCATTACCTGGTGCGCAGTACAACTCTTCAACTTGTGTGCTTTGTTTTAGTTTCCATGCAATTGCATGCTCACGCCCACCTGAACCAAGAATTAAAACATTCATTGTATACTCCTAAAGTATAACTTTTTTCTTACTGTTTTTAATAACTTCACCAATAATATATGACTTAACTTTATTCTTCGCTAAATACGTAACCAATCTTTTTGCTTGTGCAGCTGGTAAAACAACAGCTAACCCAATTCCCATGTTAAACGTACGATACATCTCCGAGTCTTCTACTTTACCACGGCTTTTGATTTTTTTAAATATAAACGGTACTGGCCAACTTTCACGGTGAATATGGAAACATTTACCTTTTGGAAGCACTTTAGTCAACTTATCAAAATAAGCCCCACCTGTAATATGTGCAATCGCTCTAGGTTGAAATTTCTTTAAGATCAACCCAACTTCTTTGGCATAAATACGTGTAGGTTTAATAATGGTTTTAATATATTCTTTTTGTTCTTTTAAGCTTAAAACCTTACGTACGAAAGAATAGCCATTAGAATGTATACCGCTAGAAGGTAACCCTACAATTAAGTCACCAAAATCAATTGTACTTCCATCAATAATCTTAGATTTCTCAACTACACCAATTGTAAAGCCAGCTAAATCATATTCGTTCTTTTTATATAAATCAGGCATCTCAGCCGTTTCACCACCAATTAAAGCACATCCTGATTCACGACATCCTTTTGCCACACCCTTAACAACATCCTTTAATACTTTCGGATCAAGCTTGCCACACGCAATGTAATCAAGAAAAAACAAAGGCTTAGCACCAACACATAAAATATCGTTCACGTTCATGGCTACTAAATCAATACCAACCGTGTCATGAATCTTGTGTTTTTGTGCAAGTAAAAGTTTTGTTCCGACCCCATCCGTTGAAGACACTAAGACAGGTTCTTTATACTTCTTCACATCTAAACTAAACAAACCACCAAATGATCCCTTGCGACTAAACGCACCTTTAATCATTGTACTTTGAACATCTGACTTAATCGCTTTTACAAATGCATCAGCGCGATCAATATCAACCCCTGCTTTTTTATAAGTAAATCCTTTTGCCATAATAAAAGTCCGTTAATAGTTTATAATAAATTATTTTTTACGTAATCAACACCATTCTTAAAAATCTTAGATCCTTCACCCAACTTTTGTTTCTTACCTAAACGTGTCCAGAATGGATGTTGCGTAAATAAAAAATGACGCTCTGGATGAGGCATTAATCCTAAAATACGACCTGTCTCATCTGTAATACCAGCAATGTGATCGTCCGACCCATTTGGATTATTTGGATACTTTGGCTCTAAACCATCTTCATCACAATAACGAAATACAACACGTCCGTTGTCTTTCAATTGATTCAACAAATCTTTATTTGGCGTGATGAATTTACCTTCAGCATGTGCCACAGGATAATAAACAACATCTTCAACCCCCTCAGTCCACACACATTTCCCACTACTGCGCAGATGAGTCCATCGTGATTCAAACTTATTAGAGTCATTAACAGATAAACTTACCTGTTGTTTAATTCCACTCTTTACTTCTTTCTTTGGTAAAGAACCTGGTAAAATACCTGCCTTAACTAATACTTGAAATCCATTACAAATACCAATAATTAATTTACCATCTTCAATAAATTTAGTCATCTCACCACCGAGATGCACACGTAACTCATTAGCTAAAATACGTCCTGATTCAATATCATCACCATAAGTAAATCCGCCAGGAATTGCTAAGATATGATAATCATCTAACATAACTGACTTTTCGCGTAATTTTTTGATATGAACAGCGTCAACAGATGCGCCGCATTGCTCAAATGCAAAGACAGTTTCAACATCACAATTTGTTCCTGCTGTTCTTAAAACTAATACTTTTACTTGTTTCGTCATTATTTCTTCTTAGATTTCTTAACTGGTTTTTTATAATGCTTTGATAATTTTTGAATTACTTCTTCTGGAGAATTAACAATTTCGAATAAATTTAAATCTTTCTTATCAATATTCTTCTCTCCCAATACAGAATCATTCATCCAATCAACTAATCCACACCAAAAATCTTGACCATACAACAACACTGGAAATTTATTTATACGATCCGTTTGAATTAAAGTTAAACTTTCAAACAATTCATCTAACGTCCCGTATCCACCTGGAAAAATAATAAAGGCCTTAGCATACTTAACAAACATTACTTTACGCGCAAAGAAATAATGGAAGTTAATTAAATGATTCACATAAGGATTTGGCTCTTGTTCAAAAGGTAAATAAATATTTAAACCAACTGAACGCCCGCCAGCCTCAGAAGCGCCTTTATTCCCAGCTTCCATAATACCTGGACCACCACCTGTAATAACAGCATAGCCTTTTTTAACAAGTAATTTAGCTGTTTCTTCTGCATCTTTATAATAAGGACTGTCTGTTGACGTACGTGCAGAACCGAAAATACTTATAGCATTCTTTATCTTTCCCATTTGATGAAACCCGTCAACAAACTCACCCATGATACGAAAAACGCGCCATGGATCTTCCATTTTCATTTCATCTAAACGAAGCTCATCTGCTTCAACTAATCGTTTCGTGCGTTTTTTAGTACCCATTATTTTTTCTCCTTACCACTTTAATGGTGCTTGCCAAACATCTTTTAATTCATCAAGAGTTGCATTAACACAAACATCTTTATCTAAACCATGTATTGTTACAATAGGTCTATCTTCAACCTTACCAATCAAACTTAAAGGAATACCTTTAAATAATTCTTCAAAACGTTTTTGATTCTTAGGCTCAACCTCAACAACAAGACGAGAATTTGACTCTGAGAATAAAACTTTGTCTGTACGTTTATCTTTTGATTTATACGCTACTTTATTTAAATGCACTGTTGTTCCAAAACCACCCGCAAAAGCCATCTCAGCAACCGCAACACCAAGACCACCTTCTGAACAATCATGACTCGAACGTAGATAACCTTTTTTAATCGCACTTGATAATGCATAAAATGATTTCATTGCTTGCTTCGGATTTACTTTTGGCACATCATTTCCGAGTAAATTATACGTGTCTAAATAAATCGAACCACCAAGTTCATCATATGTATTACCAATCACATACACTAAATTATCAGCCTTCTTAAAATCCATCGTTACACACTTAGTAACATTCTCAACAATACCAACTGCTGAGATTAAAAGTGTTCCTGGTATCGCGATAGTTTTATTACCATCGGCATACTCATTATATAAACTATCTTTTCCTGAGATAAATGGTGCTTGATAACCTATTGCTCCTTTATAACAACCTTGAGCTGCACGAACCATACCACCTAAACGATCAGGCTTATCCGGGTTACCCCAACAAAAATTATCTAAAATCGCAATGCGCTCTAAATTACCACCTACAGAAACAATTTGCCGTACCGCTTCATCAATACATGATAGCGCCATCCAATATGGATCAATTTTCCCAAAGCGTGCATTAATACCATTTGTAACTGCAATACCTTTATTAGATCCTAACTTTGGAGCAATAACACCCGCATCCGACGGACCATCACAATTAACACCAACAAATGGTTTAACAACACTGGTTCCTTGAACCTCATGATCATACTGACGCACAACCCATTCTTTAGAACAAACATTTAGATGACCTAAACAATCAAACAACTTCTCTGTTAGATCAGTTGGAGATTTACGCGTAAGTGTTTTATGTTTCTTAGGTGCCCACTTTGCTTTCTTAGCAATCTTTGGATTTCCTTCATAAAGAAATTCCATTGAAAGATCACACACTTGATGCTCGTCATAAAATATCTCGAGTTTTTTATTCCCCGTGAATTCACCGATGACAGTGGCTTCTACATTTTCTGAGGCAAACGTATCAATCATGGCATCAATATTTTCAGGAGTCACAGAAAAAACCATGCGCTCTTGCGATTCTGAAATCCAAATCTCCATATACTTAAGGCCATCATATTTAAGGGGCACTTTTTCAAGATTAACGCGCACACCTAACTCTTCACCCATCTCACCAACCGCACTCGATAATCCACCAGCGCCACAATCTGTCACTGCCGTATAAAGATTAAGATCTCGTGCTTTAATTAACCCGTCTAAAACTTTCTTCTCTTGAATAGGATCGCCAATCTGAACGGCACCTGATGATACAACTTCTGACTCAGTAGTTAGTTCACCTGATGAGAATGTTGCGCCATGAATACCATCGCGTCCTGTACGTCCACCAACAACAACACATAAATCACCTTTGCCGACTTTCTTAAAAACTTTATCTTTAGGCATAATCCCAACACTGCCACAATAAACCAAAGGATTACCGACATAATGTTTATCAAATAAAATAGCTCCATTAATCGTTGGAATTCCCATTTTATTCCCATAATCACGTACACCACCCACAACACCTTTCATAACACGCTTTGGGTGTAATGTCCCAGCTGGTAAGTCTTCTAGCTTCATCGCAGGATCTGCAAAACAAAAAACATCAGT
>JBLINE010000013.1:0-9357 GCA_047638895.1 Lysobacterales bacterium | reverse complement strand
CTCAAATTTCACGCAACACTTTGTCAAACGCCAACAACATAAGAGATTGGCGTATCTATGCCGATTTTTCTCAAATTTTAATTCATACAGCCAGAGGCTTATATGTCAACGAAGACTTTGGCGTAGATTTAAAAAATACAATTTATGCATTAGACGCCAGTACAATCGATTTATGTCTTTCGCTTTTTCCTTGGGCCAAATTTCGTTCAACCAAAGCTGGAATCAAACTACACACACTTTTAGATTTACGTGGCAATATCCCAACATTTATCGAAATCACCGAAGCCCATGTTCACGACGTCAACATTCTCGATACTCTCGTCGTATAACAAGATTCCTGCTACGTTATGGATCGTGGTTATCTAGATTACAGCCGTCTTTATTATTTAACACTATGCGGATGTTTCTTTGTTATTCGTGCCAAAAAAAAATCTCAAATTTCCAAGACTTTATTCTTATAAAGTCGATACAACAACAGGACTAATTTCAGATCAAACAATTGTTTTAACTGGTTCTTACAACGATTATCCAGAACAACTTCGGCGTGTTTGTTTTTTCGATTCAAAAAACAACAAACGTTTAACTTTTTTAACTAACGACTTTTCGCTTCCAGCATTAACGATTACTCAAATTTATAAATATCGATGGCAAGTCGAATTATTTTTTAAATGCATTAAATAACACTTACGTATTAAATCGTTTTTTGGAACTTGTGACAATGCTGTTAGAACTCAAATATGGATTGCTATTTCTGTGTATGTCTTAGTTTCTATTATTAAAAAACGTTTAAATATTAATCATAGTCTATATGCTATGTTACAAGTTCTCAGTGTTACCATGTTCGAAAAAATGCCTTTGACAGAATTACTAACTGACATCCAAAGGTTTGACAAATGCGATCAAGGCGGTCAATCAACGATGTTTGATGATTGATTTTCTACACCTTTTCAAACAACAACTATTTTTTTCCTCGTCGAGGGTTAAATGAGTATTACACAAATTCAACATCCAAAATTATAACTCATTGAAGCTAAACGAGTTATATTGGGACACTAGTAGTCTGATATAACTTATTTAATTTCAATATTTTTATAAATCTTTATTCTCCCATTTTGGAAGAATGTGTTCTTTATTTTTTTCTTGTGGTTTCTTTCCACAAAAAACACAAAATTTGTCCATTTTGGAAGCAATTCCTAAAATAAACTATAAATTAAATTTGTTATAATTTATCAGCAGTATTCGCTAACGTGTCTAATATCTTTTCAAAAGCTGGCTGTCCTTGATAATACAAGGCTGACGTTGTCTTATATTCTTTTTCAAAAAGCTTTCTTGTTTCAGGATCTTTTAACTGGAAAGCTTCCTGTTCAGGAATGGGAATCTCCCTATCTCCCCCACGAAATCGACAATCTTTATGATCTAAATATTCTTGTGTTCCTATAAAATTTTGAACTGTATCAACATCTAAAAGACAAGCGAGATCATAATAATGTCGAATAAAATTTACAGGCAACTTTCCGGTTTTCTGAAATTGACGAAATTTTCTTGCAATTGTCTGTAACTTCTCAACGAAAGTATAACCTGGATGATAACATTTTACGTCGAGTGCTTTGTTGTCTATAACCTCAACGTTATTTTGTTGAGCAAAGTCGAGTGCCCAAGAACTGATCGTCAATGGACTATTGGGAGTAACAGTATCAAAACCAACTTCTAACAAAACCCCCTCTTTTAATCCACTTATCGAAGGAAATGCGTCTTTGTAATAAAGTCGAATTCCTCCACTTCTATATATTTCATCATCAAAATAAATATCACGAATTACTTTTTCTACCCCATCAATCTTTATACTTTTTGCAAGCCAATCATAGTAATTTTTTCGACTTTCACAATGTTGCGATTTTATATGATTTTTCCCAACCTTCACATCCATATCTGCGGGTGGTTCAATACGAATATCAATGTCTTCAGAAAACCTATGAATAATACCATGCCCTTTGGAAAGTGATGTCCCACCTTTTAACTCAAACTCAAAACCACCTTGTTGCAATCCATATAAAACATGCATTATCCAGTAGTCTTTTTCTATTAAACTACTATCAATATTTTTTTCATGTTCGACAGTTCGCAGAAGTTCTTTAAATTCTGGATGGTTATGAAGATAATCAGGCATGTGTTAAGCCTTCCTCTGATACCCATTGATTAAACAAACTTTTAGTTCTTTCCCCTGCATATGCATTAAAAACTCTTTTCATTTGTGTTTCAGCTTCTTGCAAAACTTTTTCCTTAACATTTTGCAATACATATTCTCTATCTTCAGCCAATTGATTTAAATTATTCAATAAATCAACTAACAAAAACTCTCTTGAAAGTTCTCTAGGAAATTTATGCTTTAAATGAAAATCAAACACTTTTCCTCCAAGCATAAATTGACCATGCCGTTTATGATTATAAACAACTTTCTTATTGTATAATTGCGTTGTTCCTACTCCTAATGAATTATACAAATTAGGTGAGGTTAGCAAAAAATCATCACTTTTTAAAAAAGCACGCACAAGTTTTTCATCTTCAGGTGGTACATTTCCAAACGATGCCTTCATAGGATAATAGTACAATCCTTGCGATAACTTTTGTAAAGTCTCTTCTTCTACTAATTGTTTCAAATGTCTATCTACAGAATTTGACCATTGCCCTACATCACTTCTGCGATAAACCTGTCCTGATTTTAAATGTTTTTTTAGTCTTTCAAGTGTATTCATTTTGACCTCCTCCTACACCACAAGTATAAAACCTTTTCTAGTAAATTGCAAGTTTTTTAATTTAAATTTCATGCAATTTATATAGTATATGATAAGTTCAATTATTGAATTTGTGTTGTTATCGACACACTCCTTCTTTATAGTTCATAGTTTAGTATGAACTGTGAACTATGAAAAGTCACTTCAAAGGGGGATTTCTATGTTTACTTAAAATTCTTTGTAATTATTAGTAATTGGCGGGCGCCAATCTCGGCCGAAAGCGAGTGGGGTGATTTTAACGCCTGGAGGTGACTGACGACGTTTGTATTCGCTTTGGTCAACTAAGCCAATAATGCGTTTGGCCTCATCCTTGTGTCCTTTGCGGGTCATTTGGCTCAATGATTGATGCTTCTCAACATAGCCGTGTAACAAAGCATCTAATACATCATACGGAGGTAGTGAATCTTGATCCTCTTGATTTTCTCTCAATTCAGCTGAAGGCGCTCTTGTAATAACAGTCTCAGGAATAACAACCTTTCCTAACGTATTTCGATATTCAGATAACTCATACACCTTTGTTTTTGGCACATCCTTAATAGGCGCAAAACCACCTGACATATCACCATAAAGCGTACAATAACCTACTGCCATCTCACTCTTATTTCCAGTGGTCAACACCATCCATCCAAACTTATTAGATAAAGCCATTAGAAGATTCCCACGAACTCGCGCTTGAATGTTTTCCTCAGCAATACCTGACTTTAGCCCCTTAAAATAAGGATCAAGTGCTTGATCAAATGCCTTAACTAATGGTTCAATTGGAATTTCCTTAAATTCAATACCCAAACACTCAGCAAGCCTACGGGCATCTGATTGAGTCCCCTTTGAACTGTATCGTGAAGGCATCGATACACCAACAACATTATCCCGCCCAATACCATCAACAGCAACAGCCGCCACTAAGGCAGAGTCTATTCCTCCGCTTAATCCAATGACAACCTTTTTAAAACCATTCTTATGAATGTAATCTTTTGTCCCTAAAACCAATGCTTTATAAATTGATTCATTAATTGTTAATTTCTTAGCTTTATGTGTTTTTATCTTAACCTTACCAGTTACAGATTCTTTACCAACTGGAATATCTACAATTGTCATTTGCTCTTCAAAAAGATTCGCCGACGACAATACTTTTCCATCTGGATTAATGGCTACGCTTCCGCCATCAAATACAAGTTCATCCTGTCCACCAACTAAATTCGTATAAATAATATGTACTTGTGTTTGTTTTGATCGATCACGTAGAAGCTTTAATCGTTGTTTATGTTTTGTGTAATCATAAGGTGAACTTGATAGATTAAAAATAATCTTAGCACCTTTTTTGGCTTGCTTTACAAACGGCCCATCATCATTCCAAATATCTTCACAAATATTAATCGCGCACTTTACATTATCAATCTTGAAAGTTTGCACACTTTTAGTGCCAGATTTAAAATATCGTCTTTCATCAAAAACACCATAGTTTGGTAGTTTTTGCTTATGATACACTTGCTTAATCTTACCGTCCTCAATAAAAGCCGCTGCGTTGTACAATCCTTTATCATCACGATCAACAAATCCAACAATTACGCGCACACCACGCGTCTTGGCTGCGATTTCTTTAAGTACACGTTTATTATCCTGGATAAAATGCTCTTTAAGTAAAAGATCTTCAGGTGGATAACCTGTGAGCGCCATCTCAGGAAAAACAATCACATCCGCCTGAACATTCTTAGCTTGATCGATGTAAGATAAAATCTTCTCTTCATTTCCTAGTAGATCACCGACGGTAACATTAATTTGTGCTTGTGCTATACGCATTATATTTAAAACAACCTTTCTTCAAAATAAGACATTAAATTCCAATCCTTAGTGGCTAATCGATTACGCCATCCTCTATTAGTTGTACGCATCCCCCAGAAATGATCACGATTAAACATAAAAGCTGGTTGATACTCTGGATGAAGTTTTACTAATGGAAATCTTCGTCGAGAAATCTTATTAGTTGCTTCGAGTAAATATTCTTTATCATCTTGATAAAGAACAACCCACGCATGTCCTTGAGCATCAACTGTCCCAATTACAACCCTTGCATCATACCCTAATTCCATCAACCAGTCAGCTAAAAAAACGGCATGATCTTCACAATCACCCCATTGCTCAAAATATGTCTCTACGGAAGTTTGCCAAACATCATTATTTACATCAACAACATCATCCCGCATATACTGCACACGTGCACTAAGAGCCATTAAAGGTACCCATGATTTATCTGTATAAAAAGGTGTGAACCCTACAAAATATGCATTAGCTGGTCGTTTTTTTCCATCAAGCCCTAAGGCCTGCCAACTAAGATCAACTTCTTTGTGACCATTGTGATCCTGTTGACTCGCAAACTCATTAGGAACAAACAAATCAGTATACCCTTGATGAACAGGGATAGACTTCCCGTTACGTGGAGATCTATTCGCAAGAATATTACTCACTTCATGGATTTGTTTTACCTCAGGATAAAATAACACAGGCATATAATAATCTAGCGTGAACCAAGTCCCAAACAAAAACACTAATACCCCGATAATAGATTTTTCAAATGTTCCCATCAAATTTATCCACTTAAACCTGATGAAATCACAATACCCATAAATATCAAAATTGCAGCTAATAAAACACCTGCCGCTAAATTACCTTTTTTAATTTCTTCTTGAAAATCAATCTTCGTAAAAAATTTTAAATCCATCCAGTGAATTGCAACAACAGCCAAAATAACCGCTAAAATTGTATAAATTAAATTTACCACCATTGTAACGACCATCGGTATCATCATTCCCATAACAACTCCTTTTTCTACTAAATTAACAATATAAAAAAACCTCCGACCCTCACACCCTTAAGAATGTGAAAATCGAAGGCTTATTCTATCATACTTATCTTTCACACCAAGTTATGACATGAAAAGCATTTCTGCATATGTTGGTACTGGCCATGTTTCATCTGGCAAGATACCTTCAAGTGCATCAACAGCCGAACGTAATTCTGTCGTCGCTCCGCGCTGCTTAACCGTATCACCACCAACTACTTTTTCAGCCTTATCAGCAGCAGCTAATGTCTTTTCAGTTAATGAAGCTACTTGTGTAAGAAGTTTACGCACTTGTGTTGATTTTACTTTAATAATTCCTTCAGTTGCTTTAATACTTTCTGCAAGCATCTCTGCATATTCAACAGCAACAGGCACAAATAATGTCCGTGCCATATCTACTGAAAGACGTGTTTCATACTGAATAATTGTTTCATATGTTTCATTATAAATCTCAAAACGAGATTTAAGTTCAGCATTTGATAACACGTTATATTTAGCAAACAAATCCTTAGCTGCTTTCGTATCAAATTGCTTAAGCGCTTCTGGTGTTGTTTTAAGGTTATGAAGGCCACGTTTCTTAGCTTCCTTAACCCATTCCTCTGTATAATTATCACCATTAAAAATAACACGTTTGTGATTTTTAATAATGTTTTGTAATACTTTTTGTACATTCTTATTTAAGTCTTTCTTAGAAGATTTTTCAAGTTCAGTACAAATTTCATCAAGCGCTTCAGTAACAATTGTATTTAATACAATGTTTGGTCCTGAAAGCGTTTGGTTTGATCCAACAGCACGAAACTCAAACTTTGCTCCAGTAAATGCAAATGGAGAAGTACGGTTACGATCAGATGCATCACATGGTAAATGTGGTAATTGATCAACACCAACTTTAATTGTTCCACCTTGTTGTGTAGATTTAGCACCACCTTTTTCAATTTGTTCAATGATGTCATTTAACTGAGCACCAAGATAAACTGAAATAATAGCAGGAGGAGCTTCATGAGAACCTAAACGATGATCATTTCCAGCCGATGCAATCGTTGCACGTAATAAACCTGCGTGCGTATCAACAGCTTTAATGACTGCTGCGAGCATTATTAGGAATCTTTCATTTTCATGTGGATTAGTCCCTGGTGACAACCAGTTCTTTCCATCTGGTCCTGTTAC
Organism: Lysobacterales bacterium; assembly: GCA_047638895.1. Taxonomy (GTDB): domain Bacteria; phylum Omnitrophota; class Gorgyraeia; order Zapsychrales; family Zapsychraceae; genus JANQNA01. The sequence goes on along the minus strand of JBLINE010000013.1, from coordinate 2,562 downwards.
CGACCAGTTATTATGCTTTCCAGAACCATTAACGCCGGCAAATGGTTTTTCATGCAATAAACATGCTAAATCATGGTCTGCGGCAATCTTTTGCATAACTTCCATAGTGAGCATATTATGATCAACGGCTAAGTTCTGATTCTCAAACACAGGTGCAAGTTCAAATTGTGCTGGAGAAACTTCATTATGACGTGTTTTAGCAGGAATACCTAACTTCCATAACGCTTCATCTAAATCTTCCATGAATCCTATTACACGGTCTTTAATAGCGCCGAAGTAATGATCATCTAATTGTTGATGCTTTGCTGGTTCGCGACCGAATAATGTGCGCCCAGTTTGTACTAAGTCGAGTCTTTGATAATAAAAATCACGATCGATTAAGAAATACTCTTGTTCACCACCAAGGGTTGAATAAGCAGTTTGTTTAGATTTAATACCTAAGATCTTAGCTAAACGTTCTGATTGTTCTGCTACATTTTTAATAGAACGTAATAACGGTGTTTTCTTATCTAAAGCTTCACCTTTCCATCCCACAAAATAAGTAGGAATACAAAGTGTTGCCCCAGATGCACCTTCTTTAATAAAAGCTGGAGAAGTTGGATCCCAACCTGTATACCCACGCGCTTCAAAAGTAGCTCTTAAGCCACCTGAAGGAAAACTTGAAGCATCAGGCTCACCCTGAACTAATTCTTTTCCTGAAAAACTAAGAACAACGCCACCTTTGAAATCAGGATCGATAAATGAATCATGCTTCTCAGCTGTTGATCCAGTTAATGGTTGAAACCAATGTGTATAATGTGTAGCTCCTTTAGAAACAGCCCAGTTCTTCATACCTTCAGCGACATCGTCGGCAATAGTGGCATCGATCAATCCACCTTTTTCAATTGTTGCTTTTATTGATTTAAATGTTTTCTCTGAAAGATACTTCTTCATAGCTTTTAAATTAAATACACTTTCCCCGAAAAAACTAGGAATTGATTCTGCTCCCATGACATCTCCTTTTGTTGAGAAGTCAATATCTTTAAGTCTTGATGAACCCATATCATTCTCTCCTTGTTTGCTTAACATTTACTCTAAAATAAATTTATAATTAAAAAATCCCCTTATCAAACACACTTCTTGTGGCCTAATTAAGAGGACGTCAATGCCCGATAATACCGATATTTAATACTAACCTACTAAATCATATTCTTGTGAGCGCCATTGCCAAAAACTCAAAAATATTATTTCAGTATATATTTCACTTTTTTTTTGTCAAGAATTTTTTCTAAGTCAAATCTTCTTTATTTTCTAATAGATAGATAAAATTATAAAATAAATAATGGGTAATCACCAATAAATTCTAAGTATATAAACTTTAAATACTCTCGCTTATCGATGACTACCCAAAAATAACTATTTTAGTACAATCCTAGTTAATTACCCTATGGCTTCGTTACCCGATTCTTCAGTACGAATACGAATACACTTCTCAATAGGTAATACAAAGATCTTACCATCACCAATACGACCTGTTTTAGCTCCTTTAATGATAGCTTTGATTGTTGTATCAACATAATCATCATTAACAGCAACTTCAAGACGTATTTTTTTAACTAAATTTACTTCATGAACAACGCCACGATAGTTTTCTGAAAAACCACCTTGTTGTCCACATCCAACCACATTTGTAACCGTCATTTTCTTAACGCCAGCTTCGAAAAGAGATTTTTTCGTTGCAGGTAAGTTGTGCGGTTTAATCATCGAAACGATTAACTTCATCTTAATCCTCCTTGAAGGTATATTTTATCTAGGAAGCTCACGTGAGCCCTGGGCTTAATTTGGTTTGCTTCAAAGAAAGGAGGGATGTATCCAACTTTGAAGAATTACTCACATAAACTTCCCAGATCATATTATTTAACATTGATAATCCTTTATTGTGTTTGAAAGATTTGGAATCCATCATAAGCTTCCATAGAATGCTCACTGATATCCAACCCTTGGATTTCTTCTTTTTCTGTAACACGTACACCGATTGTTATTTTCAACAATCCAAATATAATGAATGCCGCAAGTGATGCTGCCGCACCATATGAAACAACACCTAATAACTGTGTTCCAAAAGAGTGCTCTGCACTAAAGATACCTACAGCAAGTGTTCCCCAAATACCACATACTAAATGCACAGAAGTAGCGCCAACGGGGTCATCAATTTTAAGTGTTGAATCGATAAAAATAACAGAAACAACAACTAATGCCCCTGCAATTAGACCAACAACAATTGAGAAAAATGGTGAAATAACATCAGCACCAGCTGTAATACCAACAAGTCCAGCAAGAGATCCGTTAAGAACCATAGAAAGATCAGGTTTTTTCTGAACAATTTCAGACATGATCATAGCACCCACAATACCACCAGCAGCTGCCAATGATGTTGTAACAAGTACTAAAGAAGTTAACGCAGGATCTGCAGAAAGTACAGAGCCACCATTAAATCCAAACCACCCTAACCATAATAAGAAAAAACCAATTGTCGCAAGTGGCATGCTGTGCCCTGGAATAGCACGTACAGTATTTCCAATA